>CAKZVK010000154.1 GCA_937921825.1 uncultured Saprospiraceae bacterium | reverse complement strand
CCTATCTATCTGAGCCTGACCAAGAAAAGACATGAAAAAGCACAACAGAAAAATAATGGTTCCAGGAAAGCAGTTGGTAGATGATAAAAATTGCAAAGCGTAATGGATTATGAGTAAGCAATAGATTCTATAATAAGATTTGGCGAAAGCCCCTTATGTTGCAAGACTGTGTCCAAATATTGGAATATTGTAAACCTATGTCATCAATTCCGTCAGGAGAAGTTTGATAAATATTATATCGGACAGCAGAATTCAATATCTAGGAGGCTTATTGAACATAACAATGGAGCTTCATCCGACAAGCACTGGAAAACCTAAGCAGCTACTGTTTCCTTGGTAAAACTAATAGATCAAAGTGCTTTTCTTTTTTTAACATGTCAATTTCTGATCTCCTAAAATTGAACACAGTTTTCTTTATACTCTCCTTCTCTAAAGTCAAATCAAATGTAAACTAAACACCTACTAATCTATGAACTAACTAAGCGTGATCTTCATACAACCCAATAATAGGATTAGACTCTATATCAGATTCTCTGACTTCCGTTCCTCTAAATGTGGACCCATGTTCGAACCAAGACTGCGGTGCCGGAGCACCCCACAATGTTTGTCTTGTAGGATCTCTGAGGTCCCAGCCTAATGGTTCCCAGTCCGGATCTACAGTCAGGTAATCACAAGTAAAGGGTTCTATTCTATGTCCATCCGGATCCAAGATATAGAGAAAGAAAGCATTAGAGATACCATGTCTTCCTGGACCTCTTTCGATATTCTTTACATAGCCTTCACTAGCCATGACATCTAGAAGATGAATGATATTATTCACACTGGCAGTCCAGATTCCTGTGTGGTGGAGGCGCGGCCCTTTACCATTTGTCATCGCCATATCATGGACATTGCCTTTACGATGTGTCCATGCCGCCCACATATCACCTTTCTCCGTCAGCGTATATTCCGTCAGTCTAAATCCTAGCTCTCGTACAAAGAACTCATAGGTGCTCTGACAGTTAGGCGTAAAGCAATTAATATGATCAAAGCGCAATGGTGCTAAGCCCTTATACTTAGAGAAAGCCCGCATCATCGTCGGTACCCTTGTCTGTCTCGCATGAAATTCTACTGGCATGCCCATCGGCGTTCGTACCGCCAATGTTCTTTCTTCTGCATGTCTGTCCACCCACTCAGCAGGTAGTTTCAGATCAGTAAAGTGCTTATGCAGTGCATCCAGATCTTTATCAAAAGCGACCTTGAACCCTAGAGCGACGACCTCTGACTTCTCGCCTTGCTCCAGCACATAAGTATGATGGTTCTTTTCTTCGAGACATCTGAGGTACAGTGTATCTTTTGTTCGTTCTGTTTCTATCATTCCCATGATATCCACATAAAATCTTCGCGATTCATCCAAGTCCTTTACGATGCAGTGCACGTGTGAGCAGCGGATGATGTTGAAGGGGAGGGACCAGTTGTGATTTATTACCATCTTAGTTTATTAGTTAATAGCGCATAGTTCATAGTTTAATAGTTGCTTACTCATAGCTATTTTTTTAGATTCTTTTTTGAAGTGTTTATAGAGCTGACAAGTAATTTCATCACCTCTTCTGCCGTAGAGTAAACATCCTCAAATCTTTTATTGTCTAAATATCCTGTATCTTTCAAAAGCTCTAACCAGTACAAAGTCTCATTTGCTTCTTTCTGAGCAATTTTTAGTTTATGAATAAAATCCGCTAAGCTTTCAGCACTTCGCGATTCCCTCACCATAGCTCCTGGATTTGTACCAGATCTAAGAACTTGTTTACTTAAAATAAACTCCTTCTTTTCAAGAACTAAATACTTGTATATAGCTACTATCTTTTTAGCTAACAAGTATGATTTATCTCTAAGAGGACTAACTTTCATCGCCTAACTTATTCAAAAAAAACTATGCACTATGAACTAAAAATTATGCACTAAGAAGCTCCAAGCTTCGGAATCTCATGCGTCCCATAAGCCACACAGATATTCTTCGTCTCCATATAAAAGTCAAAGCTATAATCGCCTCCGTCACGTCCTATCCCACTTTGCTTTACGCCGCCGAATGGCTGAGAAAGATGTCTTACATTCTGAGAATTTATCCAGACCATCCCTGCTTCTACATCACGGGCTACTCTATGTGCTTTCTCTCCGTCCTTAGACCAGATATAAGCAGTCAGTCCGTATTTTACTGAATTGGCAATTTTTATGGCTTGTGCTTCGGTTTTGAATTTCATGACAGAAAGGAAAGGCCCGAAAACTTCTTCCTGGCCTATACGCATCTTTTCTGTGACGCCTTCTACTAGCGTTGGTTTTACATAGCAGCCTGCTGACAGCTTGCCGCCTACTGCTTTTCCTCCTACTAATATATTAGCACCATCATCTTCGGCGACTTTGACATAGCTGAGGACTTTTTCCTGGTGGCCTCGGTGGATGAGCGGTCCTACTTCAGTTTTAGGATCTAAGGGATTGCCGACTTTTATTTTGGCGACACGTTCCTTAAGTTTCTTGACGAATTTATTGTAGACTTTCTCGTGTAGAATTAATCTCGAGGAGCTGGTACATCGCTGACCATTAAGACTGTACTTCATGAAGATGACGGCATCTAGAGCTCTATCGAGATCTGCATCATCAAAAACGATTACAGGATTCTTACCACCTAGCTCAAAGTGCACTCGCTTCAGTGTTGCAGCACCCTGTCTCATTATATGCGAACCAGTCGTCGTCTCCCCCACAAAGGCAATCGCTTTTATGTCCTCATGCTCCGTTAGTGCTTTACCCGCACTGTGTCCCATACCATGTACGACATTCCATACGCCATCGGGCAGTCCCGCTTCATGCGCAGCCTTGGCGAGGATCATCGCTGTCATCGGACTATCCTCTGCAGGCTTATGTACGATGGTACAGCCTGCAGCGAGAGCTGGTGCAATCTTCCAGGTACTAAGCATGAAAGGTGCATTCCATGGCGTAATAATTCCTACTGGGCCTATCGGCTGCCTCATAGAAAAATTCATATGATGCTTATCAGGAGTAGAGAGGCCATTGGCCGCATCCAAGATTCTATCAGCAAAGTATCTGAAATTAGCAGGGCCTCGCAGAGCTCCAGCCTTCTTAGTAAATCTAATAGGCTGTCCCGAATCATAAGATTCTAGAGGGCCTATCTCTTTAGCATATTTTTCTATGTTCTCTGCTATTCTGTAGAGAATGGCTTTACGTTCCTTAGGATCTACCTTACTCCAGGTCTTAAAAGCTTTGGCCGCAGCCTTAGCCGCTTTATCTATATCTCTATGATCACTGCTTACGACATCTGCTATTTTCTTCCCATCCACAGGTGAGGTATTTTCAAAAGTCTTACGCGAAGCGGCTCCGACCAACTTGCCATTGATGAAGTTTTTTACGACACCTTCTTTCTTGATGCGTCTAAGAGTACTTCTGAGTTGCTTTTCGTTTTCTGCTAATGTTGCCATAGGTAATATCTGTTGAGCTAATATAAACAGTTGTTTATGTAATTACAAACATTAATTTACTATTATTGTTTCTTACTAAAGACTCAATGGACAAAAATCCTAGAAAGGAAAGATTCTTCGCCACCGCCACTCAGCTAATGAGTGAGAAGGGCTACAAGGCGATGACCATGAGGGAGCTAGCCACACGACTAGGTTGTGACAAGTCTAACATTTACAACTATACCCGCTCCAAGCAGGAACTGCTAGACATTATTTTATTTGAGATTGCGGACAAGTTCCACAAAGGCATTTCTGAGATAGAAGACTCAAGCTATGATGCCATCGAAAAACTAAAAGCTGTCATCCGCTTACATATCAAGCTCACATTTGACAATCCAGACAAGCTACATATCCATGTCAACGATTGGAAATTTTTAGATCAGGATAGAATGAAAGTCTTTCTGAGAAGAAGAAAGTCTTATGAGAAGAAAATCGAAAAAATCGTAGAGCTGGGCATAAAGGAAGGTTCCATGCGATCTGGCGATTTGAGCTTCTACAAAAACTGCATCCTCTCCTCACTGAGATGGCTATACACTTCAGAGATTCCCAGTAAGAAAAACATGAACCCTGTCGAAGTAGAGAAAAACATCACGGAGTTTATCTTGAATGGTATAAAGAAATAACTCTACTGCGCTATCGCATTGTTATTCTAAGTGATATTTCCTATTTTAGCAAATGAAACGCTGTTTTATTATATGAAACAGCTCTAAATGCTAATTGGCCTTGCAAGAACTCAAAAGTACAGTACAGAAAACCTTCGCTATCATAGAGCACTTCACCAGTGAGCGCCCTGAATGGGGAGTCACAGAACTTGCTCAAGAAATGGGGGCCAACAAAAGTACAGTCTACAGATTCATGGCAGATCTCTCCAAGCTAGGAGTGCTCTATAAGCATCCCATTACAGAAAAATACAGCTTAGGACTGAAGCTCTTTGAGCTCGGTGGTCGCGTAAATCTTAAGTCAGCTTTCATAGACAAGACGCATCCAGAGCTGGTAGAAGTATCTAAAAGCATCACTGAAACTGTCCATCTTGCCGTACTCAAAAACAATCAGGTCTTCTACGTAGATAAAGTAGAAAGCCCTCAAGGATTAAAACTCAGCAGTCAGATAGGAAGCTATAATCCAGCTTATGCTACGGCGCTTGGGAAAGTTCTTCTTGCCTACTTGCCCAATGGAAATAAAGAGCAAGTACTAGATTTCATCTTTAGTAAAAGAAACATTACTAGCCTCACAAATAACACAATCACTTCTTCTAAAAATATAAAGAAAGAGCTGAGCAAAGTAAAAGCACAAGGCTACGCTATAGATAAGGAAGAACTGGAATTAGGACTGATCTGCGTAGCTGTTCCGATCTTCAACCTAAACAATGAAGTTGTTGCCAGCCTCAGTGCTTCTGGGCCAGCCAATAGATTCGAAGAAAGTAAAGTCTCTAATTATGTTGCGACCCTAAAAAAAGGAGCACATGCAATTCAACAAAAAATAGGTTATTTCAAACCCTAAGTAATATGAAAACGAACGAAGGAAAATATACCACGATACACTACCAAAAGTATCTCAAAATAGAAGAGCTACTCTCAGCGCAAGTCCTTAGAAGCGAGCAGCTAGGAGAGCCGGCTCATGAAGAAATGCTCTTCATAGTCGTCCACCAAGTGTATGAACTTTGGTTCAAGCAGATCATCCACGAATTGGAATCCGTGATAGATTTCTTTACTGATAATGAGGTCATAGAAAGCAGCCTTTCCGTTGCGATAGGTAGACTCCGAAGAGTAGAAGATATTCTTAAGTTGCTAGTGGAGCAAATAGGCATCATGGAAACGATGACGCCACTCGACTTTCTAGATTTCAGAAATTATCTATTCCCTGCTTCAGGATTTCAAAGTTTTCAGTTTAGAGCGATTGAATGTCTCCTAGGCTTACCAGAAGAACAAAGGTTGACTTACTTTGGCCAGAAATACAGTTCTGTTTTCACTGAGGATAAGCAAAAGAGATTAGATGATATCTACGCCAAAGGCACTCTACTCAATCAAGTAAATGCCTGGCTAGAAAGAACACCATTCTTAGAACTTGATGGCTTCAATTTTCTGACAGAATATCAAACAGCAGTAAATGCTATGCTCAATAAGGAAACTACAGCGATAAATGAGTCTTCCTATCTTACAGAGAAAGAAAAGAAGATGAGAACAGAAATGGCAGGCAGCACAAATACGTACTTCAAGTCAATCTTAGAGGAAAGTACGCATGAACAACTAATGACAGAAGGCAAGAAAAAGCTGTCTTACAAAGCAACGGTAGCCGCTCTATTCATAAACCTCTACAGAGATGAGCCAATTCTTCATCTGCCTTTTCAGTTCATTACTTGTCTTATGGACATAGACAACCAGGTCACTAATTGGAGATACAGACATGCCCAGATGGTGCTAAGAATGATCGGCAACAAAATAGGAACCGGAGGCTCGTCAGGACACGAATATCTTGCGAAGACGGCCTCTCTGCATCAGATATTTACAGATTTTCATGGTATCTCATCGTTGCTGATCCCTAGGTCTGAACTCCCTACTCTACCTGACGGTATTAGGGACCAGCTGAACTTTCACTTCAACACTAAGAAATAAATTACTAATCCATAAAAATAACACGATGTCAAAATTACCTCCTGCTATTAATTTCAAAAAATGGATAGACGACAACCGTCACTTATTGAAACCACCTGTAGGCAATAAAGCTATATACAATGAAGACTACATAGTAATGATTGTAGGTGGACCCAATTCTAGAAAGGATTACCATCTTAACAAAACACCAGAGTTCTTCTACCAAGTAGAAGGTAACATGGTACTAAAAGTCATCGAAGATGGAGAACCTCGTGACATAGAAATCAATGAAGGTGAGGTCTTCTACCTACCACCTAATGTACCTCACTCTCCACAGAGAGGAGCCAACACAGTAGGCCTAGTGATAGAACAAAAGAGAGAAGAAGAAATGGACGATGGCCTAGCGTGGTTCTGTGAAAACTGTCACAACAAATTACACGAAGAGCCTTTTACACTAAAGAACATAGAGACTGACATGCCTGTCATTTTCGACAAGTATTACTCAGATGAAAAGTTAAGAACCTGTGACTCTTGTGGTGAAACAATGGCACCACCTAAAAAAGTGAGTGACAGTTAGAATACAATTCTAAATACAAACAACCAGGCTCAGATTAACTAGTAAATTACATTAAGACTCATGAGAATAAACGGTCACTCACACCTACTACCCTACCCAGAACAAATTCCTGCCTACCTCAAAGAGAAGGAAATATTCTGGATAGATGATGACAGGAAATATATGCTGCAGAAAAACTGGAAGCGTCCTGTGACAGATTCTAGCTTTTTCTTAGATGAAAAACTAGAATGGATGGATCGTAACAAGATCGATCATGCAGTCGTACTCAACTTATCCCAGCTCTATGGCAATGGACTCAGAATGAGTGATATGAAATATGCATTGCGATTTCAGAATGATTTCAATGCACAAGTGCAACATGACAACCCTACTAAATTCACCTGTGGATTCGTCGTACATGCTGGCTTTATAGATGGTGCTTGCTGGGAAATAGAGCGATGTGTAGAAGAACATGGATTAAGACTACTCTGCTTGCCTACACATTATATGGATTCGGTGGGGACCTGGAGAGGCATCTTCGATAAAGAGACTGCACCTATCTTTGAGCTGGCGAATAAATATAAGTTAGCTATAGAAATCCACCCATACGATGGTGAGAAGTTTATACAACTCAAGAATACGGCTTGGCGTTTTCATTTGATATGGATGCTCGCTCAATGTGCAGATGCCTATCACTTTTATACCCTAGAAGGGCTTTATGAAAAGTATCCAGACATCAGAGTTTGTTTTGCGCATGGTGGACAACTTAATCACCTGAACATCGGAAGAAGAACTCAGGGCTTCGATGGGAGACCAGATCTATTTGAGGGCATGACTAGACCTAGAAAAGCGATAGGCCATCCTAACATCTTCTTTGATACGTTAGTGCATGATACTTTCTCACTAGAGCTTATGGTGAGAAGACAAAAAGGTACAGACCAAATAATAGTTGGCCTTGATGATCCTTATCCTCTAGGAGAGATGGAAAGTGAAGCGCAGTCTTCTTATCCTGGCAAGTTACTGGACCTCGCAGTAGATGAAGATATTATCTCCTCAGAACAGAGAGATGAAATGTGGTACAACAATGTGATACAATGGCTCTGTGCCGACGACAGAGAAAGATTCGTAAACAGAATCACAGGTAAGACTGCAAAAATTAATTAAAGCTGCAACCCAACAGTAAATGAAATATCAAAATAGCATAAGCTTCGCCAGAGAACTAGATGCCCAGGATCCGCTAGGTAGATTTAGAACTCAGTTCCATATGCCACAGCAGAAAGATGGCACTCCCTACATTTACCTCTGTGGAAACTCTTTAGGCTTACAACCTAAAAGTACGGCAGCGGCTTTAGAGCAAGAATTGGAGGATTGGAAAAACCTTGGTGTAGAAGGACATTTTCATGCTAAGAACCCATGGCTACCCTATCATGAGTTTTTGACTTCAGCAATGGCAAAAGTTGTCGGAGCCAAACCAGAAGAGGTCGTGGTAATGAATACCCTTACGGCCAACTTGCATTTTATGATGATTTCATTTTATCGTCCTGATAGCAAAAGAAACAAAATAGTCATAGAAGCAGATGCCTTCCCATCTGATAAGTATGCTGCCGAATCTCAAATCAGACTGCATGGTTATGACCCCAAGGACTGCCTCATAGAACTGAAAGCCAGAGCAGGGGAAGTCTGCCTAAGAGAAGAAGACATCAAGACTGTCATAGAGGCTCATGGCGAGGAGCTTGCCTTAGTAATGCTGGGCAATACTAACTACTACACTGGACAGTATTTCGACATGAAGCAAATTTCTACATGGGCACATAACGTTGGAGCCTTTGTAGGATTTGACTGTGCGCATGGAGCGGGTAATATTCCACTAGACCTGCATAACTCAGGTTGTGATTTTGCAGTGTGGTGCAACTATAAGTATCTGAATGCTGGACCTGGAGGCATGGGCGGTGCTTTTATCAATGAAAGACATCATAATGATAAAGACCTGCCTCGTCTAGAAGGTTGGTGGGGACATAATAAAGAAACTCGATTCAAGATGCGTGATGCCTTCGAACCCATCCCTACCGTAGAAGCATGGCAGCTGAGTAATCCACCGATCCTTGCAATGGCTGCTGTATGGGCTTCGCTTCAGATATTTGAAAAAGCAGGAATGGACAGGCTCAGAACAAAAGCAATAAAACTTACAGGCTTCCTAGAATATCTAGTGAATTCCTTAGGAGAAGAAATAATAAACATCATAACGCCAGCGGATCCTAAGCGAAGAGGATCGCAGTTATCTATACAGGTTAAGTCTGCAGACAAGTCCATATACGAAACTATTACAAAAGCTGGTGTCATCGCAGACTGGAGAGAGCCGGATGTCATCAGAGTAGCTCCAGTACCCTTGTACAACTCTTATGAGGATGTATACAAATTTTACGAGATTCTAAAAAGTGCGATACAGAATGCAAACTGATAAAAACAAAATCATAATCGTAGGCGCAGGTCTGTGTGGATCCCTACTGGCTATCAGACTAGCACAGAAAGGCTACAATGTCACTGTCTATGAACGGAGACCAGATATGCGACTAGGAGTAGAAGATGCTGGAAGATCTATAAACCTTGCACTATCCGCAAGAGGGCTAATGGCCTTAGAAGCCGCAGGGATCAAAAAATCCATACTTGAAGAATGCATTCCGATGAGAGGCCGTATGATACATCCTCTAGGAGGAGAGGCTTTCTTATCACCATATAGTGGCAGGTCAGAAGATTATATCAATTCCGTCTCCAGACCAGGACTAAATCTAGCCCTTATAAATGAAGCTGATAAATATGATAAAGTAGAAATAAAATTCGAAACCAAAGTAACGGCTGTTGATTTAGCAGGTGCAAGTATTTCTTACACATACAAAAATGAGTCACATACTGATTCTGGAGCAATCGTCATAGGTACTGATGGAGCAGGCTCTATAGTGAGAAGAAGTATGATGGGCAATACAACAAAATTGCTTTTTAATTATTCCCAAGACTTTCTAAGACATGGGTACAAAGAACTCAGTATACTTCCGACTGCAACTGGAGATTGGAAAATAGAAAAAGAAGCCTTACATATCTGGCCTAACGGCAGTTTTATGATTATCGCTCTTCCTAATCTGGATGGGAGCTTTACCTTGACCATGTTTCATCCGTATGAAGGAGAAGCAGGATTCAACACTTTAGACAATCCAGAGAAGCTGAAGACTTTCTTTGAAAAATACTATCCTAGTTTACTGCCACATATCCCCCATTTATATGAAGAGTATTTCGAAAATCCTGTAGGCACTCTAGGAACTATTAAATGTTATCCATGGCAAGCCTATGCCAAGACCTTAATCATGGGTGATGCAGCACATGCCATCGTTCCTTTCTATGGCCAAGGAATGAATGCCTCCTTAGAGGATGTCAGAGTCTTCGATGAACTGATGGATAAGCATGGAGACAACTGGGAGCAGTTATTCAAAGAATTTGAGAGCAAAAGAGTAGATAACGCTAATGCCATTGCGGACCTAGCGATAGACAATTTCTATGAAATGAGAGACCATGTGGATGATGTGGCCTTCAAGAGAAAGCGACAGATAGAAATGCAACTGGAGCAAAAATATCCTGAGTATTACTCTAAGTATTCTTTAGTGACTTTCAAACCAGAACTAGAATACAAACAAGCAAAATCCTTGGGTAGAAAACAAGATGAGCTACTGCTGAGTCTATGTGCCAAGGATGACTTTGCGGAAGTACCTCTAGAAAACTATCACCAAAAACTGATGCAATTGTCACTATGAAAATAACCACCTCATACAAAGGCAAGCCCTATAGCTGCGATCTAGCACAACCTATAGATATTTCTATTCCTATAGGACAGGTGAAATGTTTTTATTCGACTGATTTTGAAGCGTCACCTTATACCTCTGGTGACTTCGTAGGCTCAGTAAAAAAAGGCGCCCCTGTGAATTTCTATAATGTAAAAATGAATCCTCATGGCAATGGGACACATACGGAATGCCTAGGACATATTACAAAGAAGCAGGAATCGATAAATGAGACCTTAACTAGTTTCCATTTTATGGCGGCAGTCATAACGGTGACACCTGTAGAAAAAAGAAATAAGGATAGTGTCATTACAAAAAAGAGTCTGAAAGCTGCCTGCCCAGCTGAACTACCCGAGGCCATCGTCCTAAGAACTGTACCGAATTCCAAAAAGAAACTTAGTGCTGATTACTCTGGCACTAATCCTACTTACATAGATGCCAAGGCGATGGAGTTTCTTGTGGCTAACAAGGTAAAGCATCTACTCATAGACCTGCCCTCTGTAGATAGAGAAGTAGATGAAGGCAAACTAGCTGCACATCACATCTTCTGGAATGTCAAAGGTCATAAAGCAAATAAAAATTCTAGGACAGACTGTACTATAACGGAGATGATCTATGTGCCCACTAAAATCAAAGATGGACTATATCTGCTTAACATACAGATACCATCCATGAACTTAGATGCTGCACCTAGTAAACCCGTACTCTACAAACTCAAAGAAATATAAATGAATAAGATAGATCAAGCTGCAGAAAGACTAAGAGGAGCAGAAGAAACAAAGATCACCTGCGAACCCATTAGAGATCTTCTAGGAATCACAAACTTAGAAGATGCCTACGCAGTACAGCAAATAAATTCTGAACTCAGACTTACCGAAGGCGCTAAAATAGTGGGCAGCAAAATAGGATTGACCGCACCCGTAGTACAAAAGCAGCTCGGCGTAGACCAGCCAGATTTTGGATCACTTTGGGACGATAGAGAAATAAAAGACGGTGGAAATATTTCCATGTCAGAACTTATGCAACCAAAAGCAGAAGCGGAAATTGCTTTTATGCTAGGTAAAGACTTAGATAAAGAAGGGCTGACCATTGAAGAGCTTAAAGATGCTATTGACTATGCCCTTGTTTCCATAGAGATAGTAGGTAGTCGTATAAAAAACTGGGATATAAAAATAACGGATACCATTGCAGATAATGCTTCTGCAAGTCACTGGGTCATCGGCAGCAAGAAAACCCTACTCAAAGATGTAGACTTAGAGCACTGCAAAATGACGATGACTAGTAATAGCGAAACTGTGTCTGAAGGAGTAGGCAGCAACTGCCTGGGATCTCCGCTCAATGCTATGCTTTGGCTAGCGCAGAAAATGATCAGCCTAGGTAATCCATTGAAGGCGGGTCATCTTATTCTAAGTGGCGCTCTAGGGCCTATGTACAATATCAACGAAGGCGATGATATCACCGCTACAATAGAAGGGCTGGGTTCAGTAAATGTAAAATTCACAAAATAGATATATGTCAGGCAAGGTATTAGAAAACAAAGCTCAGCCACTTGGCAACTATCCTCACGTGAGGAGAGTCGGAGATTTCATCTATGTCTCTGGAACGAGTAGTCGAAGAAAAGACAATACGCATGTAGGTGCGACTCAAGAGGAAAATGGAGAATGGACACTAGATATCAGACTCCAAACAAGAGCCGTTATAGAAAACATAGGAGAGTTACTGAAAGGTGCGGGAGCAGACCTCAGTGCAGTAATAGATATGTCCACCTTCCTAGTAGACATGAAAGACTTCAAAGGGTATAACGAAGTCTATGGGGAGTTCTTTAATCATGCTACAGGACCAACGAGAACGACAGTCGCTGTCCATCAATTACCCCATCCCAATCTCCTCATAGAAATGAAAGCCATTGCTTACAAACCACTAGATAAGAATGAGTAAGACAAAAATTGCGATCATCGGTCCTGGTAACATTGGTACGGATCTGATGATTAAAGTCATGAAGAATTCTACAGTCCTAGAAATGACAGCTATGGTAGGCATAGATCCAAAATCTGATGGACTGGCCAGAGCACAACGCATGGGTTTTATTACTACTGCGGAAGGACTAGCAGGCTTAGAAAAGATGGAGGCATGGAGAGATATCAAAATCATCTTTGATGCCACCTCGGCTAAAGCCCATCATTACAATTGGGGTATCGTAGAAAAATATCCTGATAAAAAAATAATTGATCTGACGCCTGCAGCAATAGGGCCCTTTTTAGTTCCTCCTGTTAATTTTGAAAGTAATACAGAAGTCCGTAATGTCAATATGGTCACCTGTGGTGGACAAGCTACAATTCCTATAGTCGCTGCAGTTAATAGAGTAGCCAAAGTTCATTATGGAGAAATAGTCGCTTCTATCTCTAGTAAGTCCGCAGGCCCAGGCACTAGAGCGAACATAGATGAATTTACAGAGACCACTGCCCATGCCATAGAGAAGGTAGGCGGTGCGGACAAAGGCAAAGCCATCATCATTCTCAATCCTGCAGAACCACCTGTCGTGATGAGAGATACAGTTTTTACACTGAGCGAAAATGGTGATAAGGAAAAGATTCGTGAGAGCATAGAGCAAATGATCCAAGAGGTCCAAAAATATGTGCCTGGCTACACCTTGCATCAAGAAGTGCAGTTCGATGAAATTCCAGAAGACCAACCAGTATTTATTGAAAGCCTAGGATACAGAAGCGGCCTAAAAACAACGGTGCTGCTGAAAGTCAGAGGCGCAGGACATTATCTTCCAGAATATGCAGGCAACCTCGACATAATGACAAGTGCTGCATTAGCTACCGGTGAGAGGTTAGTAGGGAATTGTGAATTAAAATAAAAATGAAAATACAATTTAGCTGATGAAAAAGTTTGGGGACAAGAATTTCAACTTTGAGGATAGATTGGTTCAGTTTGCTGGGGATGTTATACTTTTTATCAAGACTCTGCCTAGATCAGAAACCTCAAGATACTATGCTGACCAAATGATGAGGTCTTCAGGAAGTGCTGATCTAAATTATGGAGAAGCTCAGGGAACAACAACTACCAAAGACTTCATATATAAAATGAGTCTAGTCCTAAAAGAAATAAGAGAAACAACGGTGAATTTAAAAATATTGACTCATGTCAAATATGGAAATGATGAAGCAAGATCAAAACTTGAAATTGAATCAAAAGAGCTAGCCGCCATAAGTGCCAAAATGATCCTCAACAAAAAGAAGCCGAAATCAAATTCGAAAGCAACTTGAAAATTTTAATTTTCATTAATCATTTTAATTACAAACAATGCACAAGCTCTATATACAGGATGTCACTCTAAGAGATGGGATGCATCCAATACTCCATCAATATAGTAAGCAACAGATAAAAGATATCGCTATAGCCTTAGATAAAGCCAAGGTAGATGCTATTGAAATTTCACATGGAGATGGCCTTACTGGGGGTAGTTTCAATTATGGCTTTGGAGCACATACTGATTGGGATTGGTTAGAAGGCATCGCAGAACATCTGACCCATGCTAAACTGACTACCCTATTGATACCGGGCATAGGAACCATTTCTGATCTCAAAAGAGCAAGAGACCTCGGCGTTCAATCTGTACGAGTTGCCACACATTCTACAGAAGCAGATATCTCTGCACAACATATAGAGGCTGCTAGAAAAATGGACATGGATGTCGCCGGCTTTCTAATGATGGCTCATATGAATGACCCTAAAAATCTTGCAGAACAGGCTCAGCTTATGGAAAGCTATGGAGCCCATTGTGTCTATGTTACAGATTCGGCAGGCGCCTTACTCATGGATGGTGTAAGAGATAGAATCAAAGCATTCAAAGATGTACTCAAGTCTGAAACCGAAATAGGCATCCACTGTCACCACAACCTCTCGTTAGGTGTAGCCAATACTATAGTGGCTATGGAAGAAGGTGCCACTAGACTAGATGCTTCGCTAGCAGGTATGGGAGCAGGTGCAGGAAATTGTCCACTAGAAGTGCTTATTGCCTATCTCAATAAAATGGAGGCTCCTCACAATTCAGACTTGTTTCAATTAATGGACATTGCAGATGATGTTATAAGACCTCTGCAAACCAGACCAGTCCAAGTAGATAGAGAAACCCTATCCCTAGGTTACTCTGGAGTATACTCTAGCTTCCTCTTGCATTCTGAAAGAGCAGCAGAAAAATATAGCCTAGATACCAGAACCATCCTGAACGAATTAGGTAAGCGTAAGATGGTCGGTGGCCAAGAAGATATGATTATCGATGTAGCCTTAGATATACTAAAAAACCAATCTTAATTTAATCACTCGACCTAAAGCAGCTCATGCAACAGATTAAAAACTTTATCAACGGCGAATTAGTCACTCCTCAGAATGGTCAATACCTAGATCTCTACGATCCCTCCACAGGAACTGTCTATGCCCAAGTTCCAGATTCCGATCTTAAGGATGTAAACATTGCAATGGAGTCAGCAATAAAGGCCTTTCCTAATTGGGCTGCAACTTCTACGACTGAAAGAAGTGCCCTCATGACCAAGATTGCTGATTTGATAGATAAGAATCTAGATAGACTGGCAGAAGCAGAATCTCTAGATAATGGTAAACCCATCTGGCTAGCCAAGAAAGTAGATATTCCTAGAGCCTCCTCTAACATGAGATTTTTTGCGCAAGCAATTACTCAATTTTCTACACAGGCGCATGAGATGTCGGGTGCTATAAATTATACGCTTAGAGAACCATTAGGTGTCGTCGCTACTATCTCGCCTTGGAATCTTCCGCTTTATCTTTTTACCTGGAAAATCGCACCCGCCTTAGCAGCAGGCAACTGTGTAATCGCTAAGCCCTCAGAAGTGACTCCCATGACAGCTTTTCTACTTTCAGAACTATGCATAGAAGCAGGCCTACCTAAAGGGGTCTTTAATGTGCTACATGGTGACGGCATAAAAGTAGGTGCAGAACTGACTAAGCATCCTAAGATAAAAGCTATCTCCTTTACAGGCAGTACTAGAGTCGGCAAAGAAATCGCTAAGGTAGCTGCCCCAGCCTTCAAGAAAATTTCTCTAGAGATGGGTGGCAAGAATCCTAATATCATCTTTGCAGATTGCAACTACGATAAAATGTTATCGACGACCATGCGTTCCTCTTTTGCTAACCAAGGTCAAATATGTCTATGCGGGTCAAGAATCTTTGTAGAGAGACCAATCTATGATAGATTCAAAAAAGACTTCACCGAAAAAACTAAAGCTCTAAAAGTGGGACATCCTTCAGATCCTACTTCCAAATTAGGGGCTATAGTATCCAAGCCACATTACGATAAGATTCTTTCACATTTAGAAATCGCAAAAGAAGAAGGTGGTCACATACTCACAGGAGGTATACCTTTGCACCCCGAAGGCTATGAAGAGGGCTGGTACATAGCACCTACAATAATAGAAGGCCTCTCTCATGACTGTAGAACCAATCAAGAAGAAATATTCGGTCCTGTAGTAACTATCATGCCCTTTGATACAGAAGAAGAAGTTTTACTCTATGCCAACAGTACGGAGTATGGGCTCTCCGCTACCTTATGGACCGAGAACCTCAGTAGAGCCAATAGACTATCCAAGCAAATTCATGCCGGTATCGTCTGGATAAACACTTGGCTACTCAGAGACCTAAGAACACCATTCGGAGGAGTAAAAAGTTCTGGCGTCGGTAGAGAAGGAGGTAATGAAGCTTTACGCTTCTTTACGGAGGCAAAGAATGTATGTATACAATATTAAGCTACAACTCATCCTCAACCCTTCTCTTTTAAAAGGAGAAGGGAGTCACCTTCCTCTCACTAAGGCTATTGACTGCATTATCCTGCCCTCTCTTATTAATTACCCCTATACTCATTTCTATTTTCAATCGGCAACTGTAAAGAAGCTGTCACTTTTATGCCCTATTCCCATTTCTGTAGGGCCCTTGTAGGTCTATCCACTACTTCCTGTAGTAGCTACCCTTCAGTGTACAGCCTTCAAAAATGGTCTTATAAGTACAAACGCAAACATTATGAAAAATCTAATCACAATCTTAGCAGCTCTTACAATCACTTTCTCTACGGCTTTTGCTACTGCAACTCCTGAAGTGATCATCTCTACTGAAACGGTAGAAGTTGTTACTGTAGAAACTTTAGATTTTTTCTCTGCAGCTGAATTTGATACAGCTACTCAGAACTTAGCGTTCACTACAACACAGAACATCTCTGTTGTACAGATATTCAACGCGGAAGGAAACATGGAATTCCAACTACCTGTTATGTCTAACAACGTTCAGATAAACAAAAACTTATTTGGTGAAGGAAATTACAAATTAGGTTTCTTACTAGAAGGTCAAACTGAAGTACACTTCACTCAAGTAACTATAAAGTAATAAAGGGTGAGAATCTAGTCAATTCTCAAATAACAAAAAAGATAGAGTATTTAAGGAAAGAAGTATTAGTCACACTTCGAAAAACAACCTCAGAGAAGTCTGGGGTTGTTTTTTTATGCCCTATTCTTTAAATGCATCTTTGTCAACTCATCCTAGGCCTTTCTCTTACAAAGAGAAGGAAGTTAAAGGCAACAACTATAAAACTTTGGACTACGCATTCCTAAGCTCTCATCACAAGAGAGAGTAAAACTCCTAAAGTTTTAGCAGCGAATCGAAATAAGGTGCATCCAAGTTCTTAGTCTACCACAGAAATTTTCTTCACTAGTTGCTGGTTAGAGTTCTTAGCTCTCAGCTGTAGAAAATACATTCCAGCAGCTAATTCTGAAATATCCAATGTCTCCACTGAAGCGGAGTTCATACTTTTTCTTAATTGTAATTCGCCAAGTGCATTATGAATAAGTAGCTCTAGATCTGTAATTCCTGATTGTGCTAGATCTAGATGAAGAACTTGCTGAGCAGGATTAGGATATATCCTGACTTGAGAAAAAGCTTGCTCATCATCTACATCAGAAGTGCTGCCATCATTATTACCAGCAAAGGTTTCTGTTCTGAATAGAAAGTCTCCAGTTCCGTTAGGGATTCTTGCGTAGCTGAAATCAGTCTGCTGTTCTGGATATTCTATCTCATCTACAACTTCATTATTTTCATTCACTAGAATGACGGCCTCACCACCAGCTGATAATTTGAAGGACGCATGTAGCTCATCGGCTGTTGTATCTTCTTCATCACTATCTGCCCAGATTATAAGATACTCATCTGCTTCTAGGACAGTGTTATCTGGAAACATCCATTTGTTCAGCTCTGCCGCATCATCGGTAAGACTATACCCTGTAAGATCGACAGTTTCATTTCCTTTATTGTAAAGTTCTATCCAGTCAGCAAAAGCACCTGAGCCATCTGCTACCGTCATACTATTAGAAGCCATAAATTCATTGATAACTACATCACCCACTACTCTCTTAGCTTGTACTTGATAGACATATACTTGATGCTCCGCTCCTGTAGGCGTATACGTTGCAGTACCGAAAGCATCATCAGCAATTACTTCGACATAATATCTTACATAGGTCCCTGCTAAGCTACCTGGTATAGTCGCAGTATAGTTTCCATTTTGATCAGTAGTCATCTCTATTCTATCGAATGCCCCATCGATTCCAGTTGCATGATACAGCATCACCTTTCTCACATTACCAGATACTACAGCAGTTACTATTACAGGTTCATCGGCAACAGGAGTCTCTTCTCCTGAACTAGTTGCTCTGACGACGCTATTTGCTACTATCCCTTGACGATTGATTTCTATATTTTGACTCAGATTATTAATACGCGTCGTGATGAAGCCTTTGAGTTCTGTGACACCAGCTAGGAACTGATTGTAAGTGTATATCTTCTTAGGGTCGTCCTGCACTTTCTGATCTAGTACATTCGCAAACTCATCTATACGAGCATGTACTCTTGATTCTACGTAGAATTCTGAAAGTACCGTTCTGAGATGTGCTAAATATCTCTGTCTGATTTCTGGGTTCTGAAGCATTCGATTTATCAGTGGAAATCTATCATCCTCTTCTCGATAGAAAGGACTCCAGCCGACATGACTGTTTTGCATTACAGAATTACCATCTACTTCTAGCGGCATTAATCTGCCTGTCGCATGATCCCAATACACATAATAGTCCATACCACCTTTGAAAAAATAACCATCATCATCAGAGGCTACAATTTCTTCTGCGAGAATCCATAAAGTTCTGTCTATATCTAGGATAGGATTTAGGACCTCATAGAGATCTTCTACCGGACTATTATTTAGAGCATCACAAACTGCAATAAGATCTTCCCACGGATTGTCCTTACTGTATTTCTTAATCTCATAATTCATATTGTAATCAGAAGAATCTGGGCCGTTATAATTCAGTGTAGAGACCCCTGCTCCGAATCTAGAAGGATCTCCTCCTCCAGGACCACCGGGGCCGCCACCACCTGTATTCTCAGAATTCAATGCTCTCCATCTCGTGCCTTCATTGTCTCCGAACCACTCTCTGATATAGCCGCCTTCTATCTGCTGGACATTATTATAAGGTCCCCAATACTCTCCATTAATATAGAGATCTACAAAGTTTGCTTTTAGAGCTGGTGCAAAATCTCTTGAGAGATCGTAATACAATACCTCTCGCATAAAAGAATGATCATCAAAGGCACAATTAAGGTTCAAATTATCATAACCTAATAGATCTTGATTTTTAAGTTCGTCTATTTCTATTTTGAAAGACTTCTTTTCTGAGTTATTTCTAAAGTCAGAAGTCTGACCTTTAATGCCTACCATGACACTATCCAGAACGATTTCATCATTGTAAGTCAAGCTTCCTATCAATAACTCCCCTTCAGCATTGCCTCCTCCAGGGCCTCCACCACCAGGACCATCCATAAGTTCAAACCAATTAGGCTCTTGCAGCGTAAGTTCTAGTTTATTGACAGCGTCAATATTATAGAACCCTTCTACCTCCTGCCCACCAGACTGGAGAATCCCATCAGTAGTTATGTGAACCTCATCAGGAAATCCAGATTGAGCAAAAAGAGCAAAAGGGATAAGGAAACAGAGAAGGAAGAAGTTTTTCATATTAAATATAATTTATATGAGACAAAGCTAATTAAAAAATGAACTGGGATGTCATGATTGAATACAGTAAGAATGATAAAGCACTTAATATCTTGTGGCTATCAGAGTACGGACACAGCAATTATGGTAGCCTGATGGCTTTAGAAGGCGTTAAAGTATTGACCAGCAACAATTTAGGTCGAGATGTATAAATAATCGTCTTAGAGATAAAAAGAGGATTACTAGGTCTTATTGAAGTAAAAAGAGGTATCCCAGAACAAATTCACTATAATTATCCTTTGATTTTAAACGAGAAATATGTCTACTCCAACACAAGAAAAAAACGCCTACATTTTAGGTACAGATCTAGACGAAATGAATAGACTAGGCCTCCAGCATCAAGTATGGGCCAGTGAAGCTCAGCAGGGATGGTCTAATGCGGGATTCTCAGCTGGCATGCGCTTACTAGACTTAGGCAGTGGGCCAGGTTTCTGCTCCAGAGAACTCGCAAAGATTGTCGGCAAAGAAGGCTCTGTACTAGCTGTGGACAAGTCAGAAGTCTACCTGAATTATATCCAAGAGATAAACAAAATCCAGCAACTCAAGATAGAAACCCAACTGGCAGAATTTGACCAACTAGATCTGGCTCACGACTCTCTGGATGGTATGTATTGTAGATGGGCGCTTGCATGGATTCCTAACCCTAAAGAAATTCTAGCTAAAGTACTTAAGGCACTCAAGCCAGGTGGCAAGATTGTGATCCATGAATATTACCATTGGATGACACATCAAATTAATCCTGCCACTGCTGCTGTGGATAAAGCTATAAGAGGCTGTTATGACAGCTTTCAAAATGCCTCAGGTGATATAGATGTGGGGAAAGCGCTTCCGACGATGCTCTCTGAGCTTGGCTACTCCATCAGTTCTACTAGACCGATGAGCAAAATGGCCAGACCACATGAACTGACCTGGCAATGGCCTCGATCTTTCTATACTGTCTATTGGCCAAAGATCAAAGAGATGGGTTACCTAACAGAAGAAGAATTAGAGACAGCATTTAGAGAAATCAAAACTATCGAAGCCAATCCCTCATCGACCTTATTGTGCCCCTTACTAATAGAAGTGATCGCCGAGAAGATTTAATTCTCAAAGGCCTCATTCTCACTGGCTTTAAACCTATACCTTTACTAAGTAAGAATACTGTAAATGACAGAAGCACAAATTTCCGCAGAAGCTCTAAGATTAGATCTCGCAGAAACTAACAAAACTCAAGTAGAACCGACTACACTGACCTATCCTGAGATGACAATAGAACATGCCTATAAAGTGCAGACTGCATGGATGGATCTCAAAAAAGCCAGAGGCCATAAAGTCGTCGGCCATAAAATAGGCTTGACTTCTAGAGTGATGCAGAAAAACATGGGTATAGATGAGCCAGACTTTGGTTGTCTGCTAGATCATATGGTCTATGAGGAAGGAGGCACCATAGACAGTTCAGATTTTCTAGATCCTAAAATAGAAGTAGAATTAGCCTTTGTGCTTAACAAGCAGTTATCTGGCAAAGATCTATCAGTAGATGATGTACTTGCTGCTACAGAATATATCGTTCCGGCCCTAGAACTAATTGCCGCTAGAACATACAGGACACATCCGACTACAGGTTACAGAAGAACAGTAAGAGACACGATCTCAGATAATGCAGCTAATGGAGGTATAATCTTAGGCAGAAAAAAAATGAAACCGCAAGAGCTCAACCTTAGATGGATAGGAGCCATGATGGAAAGAAATGACATCATAGAAGAGAGTGGTGTCTCAGGTGCTGTTCTTAATCATCCTGCCAATGGTATAGCTTGGCTCGCAAAAAAATATGCAGACTTCGACCTTTCTTTAGAACCCGGACAGATTATTCTCGCAGGTTCTTTTACAAGACCGATTGATGTCAGAGCGGGCGACAAGTTCTTTGTAGACTTTAATGAATGCGGAACGATAAGTTGTAATTTCTCATAACCAACGAAACTAACCATGTCAACTATAACTAACAAGTTCAAAGCAGCCCTTAAAGCAGGACAGAAACAATACGGCATATGGAATGGTATCCCTCACTCTTATGCGGCAGAAATACTAGCTGGAGCTGGTTTTGATTGGGTACTCATAGATGCAGAACATGGACCTTTCGATATCAATCAAATCATCATACAGCTACAGGCGATGTCACGTTATGACGTCACCCCCATCTTAAGAATGCCTAATGCCGATCCCGTATATATGAAAACCCTAATGGATGCAGGTGTACAATCATTCATAATACCAATGGTAGAATCTGCAGCTACAGCAGGAGCTATGGCCAAAGCAGTCAGGTATCCACCTACTGGTACCAGAGGTGTCGGTACTGCCCTCGCCAGAGCAGCACAGTGGAATAGAGTCAATAATTATTTCTCGCTCGCCAATGATGAAATGTGTCTCATTACCCAAATAGAATCCGTCAAAGGTGTAGAAGCTCTAGATGACATCTTAAAAGTAGACGGCGTCGATGTAATATTTATGGGCCCTGCAGACCTAGCTGGTTCTATGGGCCACCTAGGTAATCCTAGCCACCCCGACGTCAAAGCCAAAGTCAATGAATGTCTCCGTAAGATAGTCGCCGCTGGCAAGACTCCAGGTGTCTTGACTTCCTCAAAAGAACTCATCGCGGACTACACAGAAAAAGGTGCCAAGATGATAGGCGTCGGCCTAGACACCATCATCCTCGCTAAAGCCACTAAAACACTAGCGGAGCATTATAAGCCAGAATTAAAGGAACAGCAGAGCAATACGACTTACTAGACCAGGACAGTTCTCTAAGCTTGTGAGACAGCAATTTCTTTCTTTAACTAACCCCCAATAAAAACAATGGCTTCTATTGGCAGCAAGCCGTAGAGCAACAAAACTGTCTCATATATCGAATACCTAAATGCTATAAATTCGTTGACAATGATCAATATCTATTTGAATGATTTAATGTCGCTTCGCTGAAGCTTTTATCATACATCTTCATTATTACCTAATCATATTTAGCTCCTCTGGAGCTATCAATCCATGAAGTAATCTACTTGGACTCTGACGACCAAACTCAGTTAAAAATAGGATTACAAGCACAGATCCTTGGGCAGAATGAACTGTGCCACGGAGTGGCAAAATATCACTAAAAAAAAATCAATTAACGTTCTACAGCTCCAGAGGAGCGATACTATTTGTCGCTACACATCTGATAGTGCGGGCAAAGCTCTATAGCGCATTCGGATGGCAAGCCGAAGATCAACAAACCTAAAATATGGACTACCTAAATGCTATAAATTCGATGACAATGATCAACCTCGATTTGAATGATTTAATGTCGCTTCGCTGAAGCTCAATGATATATCTTCATTATTACCTAAGCATATTTAGCTCCTCTGGAGCTGTCCATCTGTCCAATCATCTACTTGGATTCTGATGACCAAACTCAGTTAAAAACAGGTTTTCAATCACAGATCCTTGAGCAAAGTGAACTATGCCACAGAGTGGCAAAATATCACTAAAAAAAATCATTTAGCATTCTAAAGCTCCAGAGGAGCGATACTATTTGTCGCTTCACATCTGCTAGTGCGGGCAAAGCTCTAAATAGGCAGCGGGCAGCCAGGCGAAGATCAACAAAATTGTCTCCTGTATGGATTACCTAAATGCTATAAATTCGATGACAATAATCTATATCTATTTGAATGATTTAATGTTGCTTCGCTGTAGCTCAATGATATATCTTCATTATTACCTAAGCATATTTAGCTCCTCTGGAGCTGTCCATTTGTCCAATCATCTTATTGGACTCTGATGACAAAACTCAGTTAAAAACAAGATTGCAATCACAGATGCTTGGGCAAAATGAACTGTGCCACAGAGTGGCAAAATATCACTAAAATAAATCAATTAGCATTCTAAAGCTCCAGAGGAGCGATACTACACCTAAGCATATTTAGCTCCTATAGAGCTTACCATCTGTCCAATCATCTACTTGGACTCCGATGACAAGACTCATAGAATATAGAAACATATGAACCGCAATTTATATATCTTCCCACCTAAGTGTAAGCCCCTTTACAAAGTCACTAAGATGGCCCTCCTCGATAGTTTGTAAATGCAAATCAACTGTCATAAATGCGCAGCAATTGGTCTCTTTATTGAATATACCTATTCAGTTAAAGTCAATATAGAATATGAGTAAAGTTACCCTTAATCCTAGTATTGTATATGCAGCATGGATAGCTGCTGACAATTCTAACAAGAGAACAAAAGGTCAGTGGCACAAATGGCTATCTGAAGCTTTTACCTTTTTCCGTGAAATCAAAAATTTCACCTTTTAAAATTTCCAACCTTTTTATAGCACCCTTTATTTTTTCAGGCTAACAAGTTGAATCTCCTTTTCTCCACTTACCTTTGGCGGAAATATCTTAAGTGAAAATAATATCTACTGTCCCTTCTATTACGGAACTACTTGCTGACCTTGGATTAGAAAAAGAAGTCGTCGGTATCACTAAGTTCTGTATACATCCAGAAACGTGGTACAGAAACAAAGAAAGAATCGGCGGGACTAAAACTCTGAACCTAGAAAAAATAGCTCAGCTCTCTCCTACTCTGGTTATCGCCAATAAAGAAGAAAACGTCCAGGAACAAATCGAGCAAATTCAATCTTACTGTAACGTTCTTGTCACAGATATCAAAACTCCTGAGGACAACTTAGAACTTATCACAGAACTTGGTCAATTGACTGATAAAAGAATGACAGCAGTCAGACTCAGAACCGAGTTAGAAGAAAAACTAAATCAACTGAGTCCTGCAAGAAGTTACGCTACCGCCTACCTTATCTGGCAAGAACCTTACATGTCGATAGGCCATGACACTTACATACATGCCCTAATGGAAAAGTGCGGTTTCAGGAATATCTTTTCTGACAAAAGTAGATACCCTCAAACCACACTGGAAAAAATCGCCACATTAAAACCTGAAGTCATTCTCCTCTCATCTGAGCCCTATCCTTTTAAGGAAAAGCACAGAATGAAATTTCAAGAGAGTTTCCCTGATGCTCAAGTGCATCTAGTAGACGGAGAAGCCTTCAGTTGGTACGGCACACGTCTTATCAAAACTGCTGCATATCTGCAAGCGCTTAGTTCTAAGATCAATGCAGTATCGTAATAGGTCTGACCTTTCGCTCTCCGTTTTCTAGAATAGCTACGGCTATATATTGTCCTTCGGGTAAAGTTGCAATAGGCAGTTCTATAATATTAGAACCTCCTTGCACTACAGTCTTTTGATCATAATGTAATCGTCCCGTGTAATCCATCAGCTTCACTGATACAGCAGTTTGCACTATAGTATTCAATTGTAATTGAATCAATTTATCTGCAGGATTAGGGTAAGCGATAAAATCGTTGCTGCTCAGAGCAAGGTACTCGACACTACTCGTAGAATTATTTTCAAATACAATATCACCGACCTTCATCGTCTTAGACTCTACAGCATCTGACTCTGATCTCATTGTAAAGACTATCAGTTTTACATCCTCCCAAGTAAGAGATTCACCCGCTTGATTTATAAAATCATCATGGCTTAAATTATATCTTTGGGACTCACTATCGAGCAGCACTTCTGCATGCACTTGATCTTCCCAGTTGGTTACACTTTCTTTAATCAAAGTTATTTCTAAAGCACCTTTTCCAGCTGCGGTAAAACTAAAGGTATTGTAGCTGGATAAATCTACAGCTTCAAACCTTGGCGTCAATGCCCTATACGCTGAGACATACTCTGAAGTACTCGCCTCTAGTAGTACCGTCCTTTCTACATTATAACCTTCGTAGCTCTCTTCATTCTGAGTTACATTGTAGTCTAATACAACGGTATTTGCCGCAGAGTTGTCATAGCCCCATGGGCCGTCGCTGACAAAAAGATCATCAGGAGTTCCATTTCTATCACTGGTGATTCGGAATCCGAGATCGAAAAAAGAACCTGTCTCTAATTCGATATAGTTAGTATAGGGTTCTAATTCTATAGTCGTCGCATAATGAGTCTCGCTATTTGTCTCAGTACTTCTCATACCGCCTTCTACAGTTATCTCAGAAGAGAAATCGTTATTCATAAGTTCTAAGGACAATAGACCTTCTTGATACCTTGCTCTTTTTACATAGACATATGGGGCTTCAGATACCAAGTATTCTTTTATAGGCACCTGTGCATCTACAAGTCCGAGGATACCTTCTGACAGCGTCATCAAGTCATTAATGCTCCCTGCCCATATCTGAAAATTATAATACGTTTCGTCAGCAGTATACTTATCTAGGTTCCAATGACTTTCTATAACCATACCCTCTCCTTCTATTCTAGCAGAAAAGCTCAACACGAATTCTCTACTGCCATTAGGACGATAGATAATCGATCTGATCATCGGTTGTTCATTAATATAAATAGTAGAGACAGAATTAAGCTCTGCACCTAAGAGTCTATCACAGATGAACTTACTGTGCTCGTAGACGCCATTATTCGTTTTCAGTGCTAAGACTGAAGCCATAGAGTTATCTCCCTTAAAGTAATCGACGGCATATACATCTGTAGCGTTAGTAATCTGCACTAAGTCTTCTGGAGAAGATTCGTAAGCGACGGATTCGTTGAGTATGCCTATAGGTACTAGATCTTCTAACTGCAAAGATTTCTTATTAGCAGAGGAAGACATAGAAGCATCTAATACTGGCAATGCTGGCCCAAACACTGCAGGATAAGCCGCAGGATCTTTAGCTCTTGTAAAGTTTCTCGCTGCTATTTTCTGGCTTAATCTGCTGTTGCTTTCTAGTCCACCTTCACTTCCACCAGAAATCAATTCTTGTTTACATTCTTCATATTCAGAACAAGAAGGATCGTCACAATCTATCAGACTATCTCCATCATCGTCTATCCCATTACCGCAGATCTCTTGAGGTACAGGAGCTGTCGGGCATCGAGCACCGTCATTAGCAGCGCTGGCAGGTCCGTAAGAAAATATGCCAGAACTCATTGTATCACCTGGCTTCAAGTCTTGTACTGCTTTGACTTGATAGATAGCTCCTGTCTGATTAGCAGAGATATAAAAATTTCCATCTACATCAAAGTAGACGGCACCATAGGTATAATTGAACCCCGACAGTGCAGGTATCTCTCCTATGGTTTCCACCTCAGAAGTGGTAGGGTCTATTCTGTAAAGATTATTAGACCCGATCCCTGCAGAATATAGAAATCCATCTGCACTATTGAAGGCCCAATCAGCGATTCTAATATTCTGAGATAAAGTGCCTGTACGAATCACAGTCAGGTAATCTTGTGACTGAGGATTGAGATCCACGACATCATAAGAGGTACTACCAGATTTAGAATAAAAAATACCCTCGGCAGATATCGCACCTACATAAGCAGATCTATATCCTTCGATCTGATAGATATCTGTATTGAAATCATTGCCTACTCTGACGACAGCAGAACTTGGGCTACTGATATACCCCCAGATATACCCGTCAGAAGGATTATATGCCACTGCATTGATATTTCCTTCAGTGATATCCTGAGCTACTGGAAAGGAATGACCCGAAGCCAGATTGATACCATAGACATCATTATACTGAAACAAATAGGCTTCTGCTACACAACCGAAAGGCTCCTGTGCTTTGAGCTCTAGCGACGCTAGTAAAATAATTGAAAGTAAAATTTTGATTTTCATCTTTTACACCATTGAAATATTAAATAATACTCCGAAGGTCGCTCAGAATAGAGCCTTAAAAATGAAATTTCTGTTTTCGGTAGAAATCTATCGATAAGAGGTAGAAAGGGAGGAAGTTTGGATTTACACGTTGTGTATGATATGAATCTCACCAGCTATCCTTAGAGAATACACGATACCAGTTGGTAGATCAGTCAGATCTATGTAGTACTCTGCATCTTCTATCTGACCATGTAACAACATCTGACCTGAGTCATCCGTAAGAAACCAGCTGATAGGTGGCTTATAAGAGTTATTAATAAAGATGGAGACTTCTGCGGCATCAAACTCCACAGTCAATCGCTTCTTACGCATATCTGTGATCCCCATTTGGGCCCAGTCTAGCGAAGTGATATTTTGTGTAGTGCTTTGCATTTATTTCGAAGTCGTATTTATTAGAGTTTCTTTTCTTATTAATGTTACATTGATAGTAAAGGTAAACGGCGTTATAGTACTTTTTATACCCCTAATACGGGATATTAGAGGATTACGTTGCACGAAATGTTAAATATTTTCAGTTGGCACTTTTAAAAGAGGAAATAAAAGAAATTGTTGACAAAGGCATAATCGACTGGGAGACAGGACTTAAGATCAAAGAGCACTTTGAAAACAAGCCCGAAAATGACTTCAATAAGATTCTTGTCTTTTTTAGCATCCTAGGAGCACTGCTTGTCGGACTAGGCATCATTCTCATCTTTGCACATAACTGGGATAGCCTCTCCAGAACTATAAAAACAGGCATAGCTTTCCTGCCCCTGCTGACCTCTCAAGCCCTTGCAGCCTATACTAAACTCAAAAAGAACCACTCCAAGAGCTGGGTAGAATTATCCTCTGTACTGCTCTTATTGTCCATAGGTGCTGCCATTGCTTTAATCGGTCAGATCTATCAGTTGCCGGGAGACACTAGAAGCTTCTTGCTGGCCTGGATAGTCTTGGGGCTACCTATCGTGTATCTGATGCCCTCATCAGCAGTGTCTATACTTTTGCTACTCGGTCTCACTTCAGTAGGTGGGGAGCATAGGCTGCACTCAGCAGCCGTCGGCAACTATGTATCCATCGAGGTACTAGGACTCTACACTATCCTAGTCCTTTACTACCTATGCCTTATAAAGCGAGCACCGCGTTCCCTCTTTACACTGTGGCATCACTTTATAGTGCCTATCGTCGGATTATTGCTGCTCCTGCGATCCGGCTTTGGCTTCCAACAACTCAATGCCATCATCTACCTGCTGGCTTTAGGATTGATATTCAATATTGGGTCGCTGGCTTTCTTTAGATCTAACAGGCTCAGAGAAAATCCCTACCGGATCTTAGGTACGCTGGGGACTGTGATTATACTTTTTGTCTTTTCATTCCATGCTATATGGGAGCATTGGTCTAGTAGATCTGCGACATCTATTTCGTTCACTAATAATTATATCCTCTTCTTGCTTCTACTGGGCTGGATAGGCACGCTTATCTATCTCTACAGAAAAAGAGACTTTGAATTCAACCCCATTCAACTGACCCCTCTCCTATTTATTCCAATGCCTTTCTCGGGTAGCTTAGCGACGGCCATGGGTATGGGGATTAGTAATGTGCTACTCATTGTTATAGGACTCTACTATTTCTGGAAGGGTCAGAAAACAGGCAGGTTGACGACACTAAATTTTGGGATGGTCATACTGGCTGCGCTGATAGTGATTCGGTTTTTTGAAATGGATCTCAGCTTTATTAGCAGAGGTCTTTGTTTTGTAGTGATCGGCCTGGCATTTTTTGCGGCCAATTATCTGCTCATTAAGAACTCTAAAAAATCGACACAGTGATTACAAATAAAACCATATTGTGGATACTTTTCGGCTTGATGGTGATCGCCCAACTTGCAGTGCTAGCGATGATGGTCAGGGGACAGCATAAAGTCTCAGATCAGGGGACGATATATAACTTCGAACTCCAAGGCATAGATCCGCACGATCCTTTCAGAGGGAAATACCTAATCTTAATGCCTAAAGAAAACACTTTCAAGAAAATAGAACAGAGCACAGCAACACGGACTATGCTCTCTTCCTCTCAATGGTATGCAACTTTCGATACAGATCACCAAGACCTCGCCAAGATCAAAGACCTCAGCACTACATTACCCGCTGACGAAGCTTATCTGGAAGTACAAGGCCATCAGAGTTTCCAAAAGGACAGCTCATTTATATTCTACACTATCAGATATCCCTTTGATAGGTATTATATGAATGAAGCCAAGGCCTTACCGGCAGAGCACATGCTTAGGGACGTCAATAGAGACAGCAGCAAAATCGCCTATGCCAAAGTTGCTATCTATCAGGGTAAAGCTGCAGTACTAGACGTAATGGTAGATGGTAGACCAATAGAGTCAGTTAGCGAATCAGCAACAGGCACTCAATAGTGCCCGTCAGTTTATATAGCAAATCAATTTTAAATTCTTAGATTCAAATAATAACAGCACATTAAAATTTAACAATCATGAGAACACTTCAGTTATTCCTCCTCTTACTATGCTATGGATTCATCACTGCACAGATAGATGCTTATGATATCTCTAGCTATGTGACACCAGATTTTAGTTATTCCGCT
>CAKZVK010000153.1 GCA_937921825.1 uncultured Saprospiraceae bacterium | reverse complement strand
CGAGAGGCTGCGAAGAGGGTGGGATAGAGGTAACAGGAAAGGTTTCTTCTAGGTCCTGGAAATTACCAACGATATGTTCTGGCTCAAAAAAACTAAGTACTGTAACCAATCTATTGATCTTGGTATAGTTCAGTAGGAGCAGTATCAATAAGAGTGCTAGAAGTAGGAGAATAATTTTAAAAACTTTTCGCATGGGACTAAGATAGAAAGTCATCTTTATACTGTGGGACTCTAGCTGGATTAACTGAATTATTTTATGCGGCTTATACCGCCATCATAATTTTGTTACAGGTAGTGGTTTTTTATTCTAGGCTGGAGAGTATAATTAGATAATTTGTATTTCTTCCTCCTTCACCAGGAGCTTACAAAACTCCTTTATTGAAAAGTGAAATTGAGTTGCTTATGTTTTCATTTCTTTTGATTGCCATACGATGTGTCTTTCGTACTTTTCTTTACTTTAACGGATCGGCTGCATTGGGGGTCTTGACGAAGGAGCGATTCCCTGATCATAGGTTGTTATCTGCTTTTCTTTTTAAATTTAGAACTGAAACTACTGAAATTACTAGAAACAAAATAACTAACACTAGTCTCAGATTTGCATCTTCTATTTGTTCGATAAGAATAGTATGGAGATCAGATACTAGCAATCCAATTAGACCAATTACAATTAAAGACATTATATATTTCATATTCTATATTTTTTAGATGTGACGAATAATCTCTTAAGAGGTTTGGCTTTTGATTATTTTTTAGCTAAATCCAAACCTGACGACTATTCAATCGTCAGTATCTTTGAAATTAAGTCATAATGCGTCAATTGACAGAACTAGATTTAACTAATACAGTGACAGATAAGGGATTCTGCTCATATGTCTCTGTTATAGTATCTGGTTTTAATATTCCTCACTTGACTTATGAGGACATATTATTTGAAGTTTATAGAAAGAGCTTAGAAGATTTACGAGAACGATCAATGTTGGTTGAAAGCACAGAAGGCTACTTAATCAAATCTGTAAAAAACAAGTGTATCGATGAAACGCGGAGGCTAAAGAAACATAAATTAATACTTGAGTCTGAACTGCTTGAAAAGGATATTACTAAAGTTTTAGAGTCAAACAGCACACTTTGGCTAGAAGTTACTAGAGATGTTTTAGTTAATCCAGAAAGCTATTTATCAAAAGTAGACCAAATAGAACTATTTAATCTATACTATATTCAACACCTATTTGTTGTCGAAATTGCAAATATTCTAGGTGTTACTGAAAATGCTGTAAAGGGTAGATTAACTACCCTTAGGAAAAATCTAAAAGAATCAATATTAACGGTTTATCCACATCTACATTCTAAAATTGCTAAGAAATGAAAGAGAAGTTTGAGAACGCCAAAAAAAGAATTCTAGACCTCTCAATTGAAGCAGCTAAGTTTGATGCTTTGCAAAATAGAATTCTGCAAGAAAAAGAAAATCACGATGAGATTTGTGCTCTTAATAAGAGAATTTTAGAACTAGAGAAGGTGGAAGAGGAGTACCTTAAGCTAAAGGAATATTTATCTGAAGCCTATTCTGAACTTGAAACTCTTAGAGTTGAAAATCAGATGCTTTCTGATAAACCAGAATTAGTTGTTGATAGTCACGGATATGAAGTTATTGCAAGTCGTAATAGTTCAAGTAATTTAATTGGTCAATCACTCGTAGTTAAGCCCTTTAATTTTAGACATGAGTTTGACCTTGAATCTCTTACTAGTTCCAAAATATTTAAGGTAAACAGTGATGATTCAAAATTTGATTGGGAGTACTTTAATAAACACTTCCTCATATCTCTAAATCGATTTGCAACTAAGACATTTAATATTATGTCTAAAAGCTATAATAACATTATTCCAAATTTTGATGAAGATATTCCTTTTGTGAGTCCTGAGAATAAGTATTCAATAGAATTTCATGACTCTGGCTTGTTGTTGCTTTTTGATGAGTTAGATGAGGTTCGCTATAATTTGAGAATTGGTAATTTTATCAAAGCAGGTATAAAGGTCAAAGGAATTGCAGACCTAGGTTCTAAACTTATTGATAGCAACTTTAGTGAAGAAGTCGATTCAGCAATTCAAGATGTCGTAATCCATTTATCAGTTCAATACTTGGTTTCAGTCATAGTATGTTGCAACACCTTTGTTGAGATCAATACCGACAGAATAGAAAACCAATTAAGGCTACCAACAAAGAATTACCATAAAAGGCTATTTGACACAATGTGGAAACTCGCTGAAGGTGAGAGTTTACTTCCATCTAAATACAAACTGCTTGACACTAGTTTTTCTATTTGAATTGCAGATAACGGATTGGGCATATCGAGAGTGCCGACGTAGGAGGTATTCTCTGATCATGCCTTGTCATAAGGCGTTACTCTTTATCCTTTAAATATTGATCAAATTTAGATTTTAAGCTCTTCTTTAGAAACGGCTTAATGAATATGTATTTTTTTATTGGTGTATTATATCCATCCTTTTTAATCGATCTATTGAATATCAGTTCTAGTATTGATTCATCTTTTATTTTGTATTTAATTTTATTTTGCTTCAAAAGATCAGTAAAAGATTTTAGCAATCTATCGCTCCATATGTGATCAGATAATAGTGTGACTACTATTCTGTTTAAAGACTGTTCTTCAAATAGTGAAATATGTCTTGATAAAAACTCAATTAGAAATTTTGCGTCAAATGTCCAGCTATCTTTTTCGGTACATATGTAATCAAGTATTGAATGTAAGAGATTTATTCTTTTCGTATCAGCAATTTCTGACAAATCATAATGTGCTAAAAAGACGAGTATAGAGCCAAAGAGCTCTCTAATTCTATATTCAAAGTGTCTACATTTTTTCTTTTGAATTTCAAGATGTTTGTTAGGCACAAGTTCTTTCTTGAAAAAAGTTGTCGTTCTATGATTACTATTAAAGAAGTTCAAGCAATTTTCAATTATTTGATCTCTTTCATCTACTGTGCTTGTAAGTAAAGGGCTTTTATGTTTTGCAAAGAGTTTGGACAACTCTTGTGGTGTTAAATGAAATACTACCTTATTAAACATGTAGTTCTGAATAGAACTAATTCTGTAATTATCGTTGTTTATTCTGAAAGCAAATAATGATGCATCCCAATATATAGATGTTAGAATTGAAAGGTCGTCCCAGTATATATCAAATAGTAAATTTGAAACATAAAATGAGTGCAGTACAGCATACTCATAAAATATAGTATCGTAAGGATCAGAACCCATCCTTCTTCCACCGCTTTCAAAGAGTTTAAATAATTTCTCTTCTTCTTCTAATTCATGTCTTAAGAGTTTTATCGTCCGCTGATACCATTTCTTCGTAATTAATTCTTCTAGTGTTTCCTTGACTAGACCATCAATTGGAAGTTCAACTAATAATTCACTTAAATTAATATCATTTATTTCTGATAGTATTTCGTTTTTATATTCTATATCAATTTCAGATTCATTGAAAAGACCTTGGATTCGGTATTTGAGTTTAGCGGTGTTGTATTGAATAAGAAAAAACTTAGCAAACCATCCTTTCTTTAAACAAGCAATACTTCCTTTTTTAAGTTCTTTGTAGGATGCGACGTAATCACCAAAAAAGTAGTAAGTGAAGGCTAAGTTCATCGATGTATGTATCAAATCACAATCTTCAGAAATGCATTCACTACTTCCATTGTTTAATTTCTCGAGACTTGTGTTAAGATCTAAAGTGTTTAAGAGGCATTTAGGACAAGAACAAGTTTCCCCACTTTGCATTCTAATCTTAAAATGGTTCGATCTCAATTGATCATTGGCTCTTTGTAAGCAGAAGATTCCAGACGAATTAAGTTTCCTAATTACATGTTCTAAGCTAGAGCTTAGATCCTTTACGGATTCTACATCTTTATCATCACTAAATTTTTCTTTTACGACAAAAACCTTATTCTCTTGTTGTAAGTAACCATCTACAGTTTCAAGCTTGTTTATGAAAGAAATTATTCTTTCATTCATCGTTTTAAAATGGAAGCCAACTGGATTGTAATCCGCAGAATCACTATCCTTCTTAGTTAAAGCAAATGGTGGAAGTTTCTCTATGACATATGGTGGAATAGAGTTTAACTCATTGAACCTCATCACAGCATTGTACATCTTTTCTACGATATGTGTATCTGTTTCTTGATCAATATATCTATCATATTTTTTTAGGAACTTAATAAAGTCTAATGCTTTCTGACCTTTTGGATGTAATCCAGAATCTTTCCACTCGTCCAGATTTTCGAGATACTTTCTAATCCCGTCGTTGTAGTTCAGGATTTGAATTCCTCTATTTTTAAAGTAGTTTAGTTTTTGAACTGATGCCTCTTCAATAGTTTCGTCGGTGAATAATATCGCAGGCTTAAAATCACTTTTCAAAGTGCTACGAACTCTTTCAAGTATATATTTTAAGTTTAAATCTGAGAATGAGAATCCTATGAAAAGAACTGTATATGATGAGAATATACCTTTAACAAAGTTTTCTATTAGTGGGAAATCATTTGAGTAATTTAAATAATCGTCTTCTTTGAGAACCATATTGGATTCATCAAAATCTCCGTGCATTTTTATTAAATAATTAGATGTGTTTGCCGTTGGCAAATCTGTATCCTTTTTGATTATTGAATAAGACTTGTAGCTCTTTAGAATGGATTGTTCTATCAAATCATCATAATTGGTAGTTATAATGTGTATCGGTTTAAGTTTTAATAGTTCTTGGTGAATTGCATTAGGACTTGTTTTTTTGTGTTTCAGTATTTCTTTTAGTGATTCATTATACTGTGATTCTCCTACTTCATTATAGAATAATTGTGGGATGATAAGGAAATCCTTTTCGTAAGATGGGATGTCTACTTTCTCCTTAATACTTCTAATTAGTTCTCCCCAGAATGGTACACCTGAATTATTAGAAACACCAGAGCCAATAAATGCAACAAGTTTGTCACTCTTATTTGCATCTTGTATTCTTTCTATTAGAAATTTGAAATTATTGGGGAAGTATGGAGGAGAAGGAGTTAGTTCAGCTTTCTCGCCTCCAACAATAAACTTTTGATTCTCAGCCCATTTATTTAGTTTATTCTCAATTTCATCTTTAGTGAGCCATTCATTATTAGACTCGTTTTGCTCGAAATAATTATCTATGTTTTCTTTGACTTCATTATTAATTATTTCAACTGACAGGTATGTGGTTTCAGAATCCTTTTTTATCCGATTCCCAAATTTTACATTGACATAATTAAATTCAATGCCAAATTGATTGGATAGTTTTGATTGCAGATGATCTCTTCTAAATTTTCCATTAATTGCATTGCTTTGAAATGACCAGAATTTGTAACGATCATTATTAGAAATAGTTAAATACAAATATGATTTCAAAAGATGTTCCCCTCTTTTAGAATTGTTTTTTTCTTCAATCTTTATAATCGCTATTGTACTATGTCCCATTGTAATATTTTCGTCTTGAATGCCTTATAACGGATGATGGTATGCAGCGTCTCTCGACGAAGGAGAGATATGCTGTCATCACCTATTGTTATACTGCGTTATTCATTTTGCGTTTTTATTAGTTCTATTGCATATTTTGCCGCAATTGAATCTACAATACAGCCTTCTTGATATAGCCTAATAATTCTTTTTGCCATCCACTCTTTTTTGTAGTCTTTACTTCTTGTTGAGTCATTATACCAATACGCTAGTTGGATAAAATGAAATTCACCATCTCCTCTTGTGATGTAAACAGTGTCTGAGCATTCATTTTTTAATAGTTTATCTCCAATTTCAATAAAGTTAATTAAATGAGGTTGTTTATAAGCGTAGTTGTATCCATTTCTAATTTCTTGTTTATTCTCTTTGTTTGTTAGTCCTACATAGACGTAATTTTTATTTATAAATTTGGAAGTAACTGTACCTTGAAATCCCTTTTTGATCATATACTCTGTTGGTCGGCCAATATTTACCATTTGATATATTCCTATTGTAACTAGCAGAATAAATACTCCGAATACAGGCAGGTATTGCTTGAAGATTGAGTCTTCATATTCTTCGATCAAAGTCATTCTGATTTTTTCATTTTGTTCTTAATTCCTGTTTTGAGATAGTCAATCCAGTTTGTTAGATTAGTTTTGTTAATAGGGTAACATATCTCAGGATTATCCAATTCAAAAATGACGTTGTCGATTCTGTTTCCTTTTTCAGTTGTTTCATCCCATACAAAATAGTCAGAACCTATTAGAGCAAAAGCTATGATGTTTAGGTTGCTATCAGTTATCCTCCCTTCAATTGTATCAATACATAATTTGACAACATCTTTGATTTGAACTTCGTATTCTTGTTTAAATTCTAATAGTTCAATTAAAGTATTGGTAGAATCTATACCCGTAGATTCTCTGCTGCCTTGAACATTACTATTAAGGCTCATCGCAGAAACTTTGTTTTCAAAATAGTATTTCAAGGTTTCTTCTTTCATTTTTTTTTGTCGAAATGCAGTATAACTTCCTTATATAAGGAACAATTACTAATAAATATAGAAAAAGAGATTTGTATGCGAATGGGAGTTAGTTTCAAGTACTGCATAAAAAAAAGTGGTCTGCAGAAGCAAACCACTTTTTAATATTATTTGAAACATCTAACTCTTAAGCTGTCATTTTTTCTCTTACTGTCTCATAGTCTCCATAGTTAGCGATGATGGAAGACTTGAGTGCTTTTCTTGCGAAGAAGATTCTACTCTTTACAGTTCCTAGAGGCAGTTCTAATTCATCAGCGATTTCCTGGTACTTATACCCTTCGTAGTGTAGAAGGAACGGTGTCTTGATAGAGTCATCTAATTCTCCAATCAATCTTTCCAGTTCTTTCATCATAATATTGCTACCCGCTTTATTATAGATGACGTTCTTTCCAGAGTTGATATAGAATAAGTTCTCTGTAGAATCTATTATCGTATTCGCTTTTACTTTTTTACGATAATTATTGATGAAGATGTTTTTCATTATCGTAAACATCCATGCTTTGAAATTAGTCCCTGGTCTGAATTTTTCTTTGTTCGTAAGTGCTCTAAAAGCTGTCTCTTGGAACAGATCCTGCGCATCCTCTGAACTCTTAGTCAGGTTGTATGCAAAGGAGTTTAAAGACCCTGTAATGTGGTCTATCTTGGTATAAAATTCTACTGTAGAC
>CAKZVK010000152.1 GCA_937921825.1 uncultured Saprospiraceae bacterium | reverse complement strand
TAATTAGATAATAACATAAAGATAAGAAATATATGACACTGTGTCACTTTTACAAACAGTATATTTGTGCTACACTATGTCTATAGAACAAGAAACCATACAGAGCAAACGAGCCCTCAATAAAGAGCGCATAAGGCTTTCTCTCCTAGAGGAGGCCACACAGCTCTTTTCTACCAAGGGCTATGAAAACACAACCGTGGCAGATATCGTGCTCGCCAGTGAGATAGGCAGAGGCACTTTCTATAACTACTACGCAGATGTAAAAGACATCTTCAATGCCGTGGTAGAAAAGATAAATGTAGAAATCCGAGCGACTACTAAAGCGGCAAGAGCTCAAGGTGAGACTGTCTATGATATCTTCTATCTCTCTTTCAAAGCCTATTTTGACTTGGTCTCTAGCCCGTCTATGAAAGGCTTCCATGATAAGAATCAAGCCTACATCAGAAGTGCCTCCTATAAGAGTGCCGTCATCAAAGGCGTCGTAGAAGACCTAAGGGCCGATATAGAGGCGGCGACACCTAAGATCAAGTTTAAGGATGAGAAGTCTCAGCAACTCCTTACTTATGTCCTCGTCGCAGCCCCTGCAGAGCTCTACCTCAACAATATGTCTGTCAATGAATCCTTCAATAACGAAGAGGTGGCACAGTTTCTAGCAGAACTATTTTCTAATGGTATCACACCAGCAGCAAGCTAAAATGGGTCTAGCAAGTATTTACTCTACTCTCAAGTCACTAGCGCTGCTTCTTCTACTCTGCTGCGCTTCTACCCAACTAGTGGGTCAAGCTGAAGAAAGCTGGAAACTCTTCGAGAATGCCGTCTTCAAGGACATTTACCTAGAAGAATATGGCGCCTATGCAAGTCTCTTAGAAGATACACCAGATATAGTGGCACTCAATGAAACTCAGATTACCATCAGAGGCTATCATATCCCTGTCATGGAAGATGAACTCATCATCCTCTCTAAGTATCCTAATGCCAACTGCTTCTTCTGTGGAGGCGCAGGCCTAGAGTCTATCTTAGAGGTCAGAATGATAGAAAAGCCCTCAAAACGCTTCGAAATGGACGAAAAACTGACCTTCTCAGGCCGTCTAATCGTCAATACCACCGATCATAATCTCGTCAGTTTTATACTAGAAGATGCAATCCTTATAGAGCGATAATAATTCTTATTTCATAACTGTTATATTTGCCCTACGGCCACGTAGCTCAATTGGATAGAGTACCTGATTACGGCTCAGGAGGTTGGGGGTTCGACTCCTCCCGTGGTCACTATGAAAGGGACATTGTTGATATGAAGATCAATGGTGTCCCTTTTTTACGTCTAGGAATATATTCATGTTAAAATACTTACCTGATGATTAACACTATAAATTAGTACATGAAGGAACTACATTTAAAGAAGTCAACGATAAGACAGAGTTGTTTCTAACCGTTAGAAAAAAAGTGAAACAATAAGTTGAAGATAATCAGTAGTTTAGTGATTTACTGCAATGAGGGAAAATCGATGCCTAATATTACGTATAGATAATATTCACAGATCATTAAAAAAGAAAAAAAACTAAAATGAAACTCGAGAAGATACTAGATAAACTGAACACTATTGAGAAAACATCATTTGCAAAAATCGTTGTCAAGTTAATATCTGATAGGCCAAAAAACTACAGAGAAGTAGATAAAATACTCAGTGCGGATTTTAATCTAAAGAATCTCGATAGTCATTTATTCAGCAAGGTATTCTCCCTAATAAATCCAGAATACTACAGCTATCTTGAATCTCGCTTAAGTCAATCAGTTACACAATTAGATATACTAATTGATATTCTGATTAGAGATGGTAATTGCATTATGTCAAGAGAGTGGTTAGGCAAACTCTACGAAAAAGAAATCCGAAATATCAAATCCAAATTAAAAACCTTAAAGTCAGAGATTGCTGACAAAGATTTAACAGAAGTTGATTCTAGATTACGAGACTTTATCATCTACAGAAATTGTGTAAATATTGCTTTCAATAATGACAAAGAAAACAACCAAGATTCTAAAATAACAGCAGATGAAAAATCAATACTGAATGTCTTAGCACATAATTTCGACTTATCACAGGAAGAGATCAAGCTTCTCAATTATTCTGTTCTGCCACTAAAAACACTTCAATTAGAAGAAATAATCGAATTGCTTAAATCTTCGGGAATAATACTTTACTCAAAAAAGAATTTAACAATCTATGTTCCAGATGAATTTGTTAGGCTACTTAGAAAATACAGAAATAAAGAAGTAGCTGATAAGTATTTAAAGCGAATATTACGACTGATTAAAGATCCAGAACTTAACTTGATTGCCAAGAAACATGGCATAAGACGAAAATTAGAAAAAAGAGACAAAATAAGAGCGATTATAAATGAAGGTATTGGTATAAGAAATATTCTCAAATTCGATATTCATAAAGACGGTACTAATCTTACAACTAAAAAAGAACGAATTAATAATTTGGTCGAAAAAGGCCTAAACATAACTCATCTAAAAGGCACTACAATTGACCTGAAAATTGACAATCTAGTTAACTACTTCAACGAAATTGAGAAAGATGAAAAGGTAGGCATTTCAATAGATGGATATGAAAGATTACTTGAAGACTTTAACACAATTCACAAAAGGACAAACACAGTATTAAAAAATGAATTTGAACTACAGAAAGAAGAGGTATCTAATCCGAATCTGCTATTAGATTATAATATTAAACCGAGAGACGTTCTTGAAATATTCGAAGAAGCAGAATTGAAAAAATTCTGTGAAAAATTTGAAGTAACAACTCGTGGAAACGAAGTCCTAAACATTCTTAACACCTATAAGGACTCAAAAAATATTGAACTTGAAAACTACGTAGACATTGCCTTTAGGAACCTAATCAAGCTGAAAGAAAATGGAATTCGAATTAAAGAAGCTGATATTGGAAATAAGTTTGAAGAACTAACCAAGAAAATTTTCATCGATTTAGGACTAAATGTAGACGAACAACTTCGCAAAAATATAAACACAGCTAAGAACAAAGTCGACATTCTGTTGCACGTTGCTGAAAAAGAAGTTATAGTAGTTGAATGCAAAACAGTTAAAGAAAGTGGATACAATAAATTTAGTTCTGTTTTCAGACAAATTAATTCCTACAAACAATTATTAGAGAAAGAAGATTACCACGTTGTTAAAACACTTCTAATTGCCCCAGAATTCAGCGACGATTTTATTAATGAAACGGAAAAAGACTATGTGCTAAATCTAAGTTTAATAAGAGCAGGCTCTCTAATTGACATCCTCAATGCATTTAAAGGAAATAAAAAATTGAAACAATTCCCTCACATGCTTTTGATGAAAGACGTCATAATAAATGAACAAAGAATAATAAAAGCAATCGGGTAAATTAATCAAGCGTCTTTATAAACCAACAAAAGCCAAAATCAAACAACAACCAAATGAGCCATCGCAACATCCTTATTCTAATCTTCAGCTTTGTGGTCTCCCATGCCAATGCTCAAAACACTGCTGAACTATATTCCCTACCTGGCTTAACTATCGCTTCCAATATTACAGATGATATAAGTCAAGTATTCAGGTTCACTGATTTCTATATAAAAGACACGATCATAGATAACAAGGAATACTTCGAATATCAAAACAAGAATTGCAACCCTACTTACCTGAGGATAGACGGCTTCAAAGTCTATGAGAAAAATTTATTCTGGAATGAAGACGAGACCTTACTTTACGATTTTGGATTAGAGGTCGGAGATAGTCTTATAGTACCGGTTAATATTCAGATTCATGGATGGATGAGAATCAATTTTCGAGTGAGATCTAAAGAAATAGTGGTATTTCTAGATGGACGAGACAGAATAAAGCTAGAGTTAGAAGCTGACTTCTGGGGAAGGATGGAGGTAGTCGAAGGTGTTGGAATCTTCGATTACCAAGAAAACATAGAATGTATAAAAGATGATTCCGGATCAATCTATCTAGCGATCAGCGAAGAAGAATGCAATCAAGTTACTTGCAAAAATATGTCAGCGGATTATGAAATTGAGAGAGAAGACAGCAAGGTTACTCTAACGAATAGATCTGTAAACTATGATGAACTAGAATGGGACCTGGGAGATGGCAACATCTCCTCAAGCGAAGTTGTGGAGCATAAGTATCTGGACAAAGGCTGCTGGACTATAAGTCTAACGGCAAGAAATAGATGTGGTGATACCGCCAGAAAGATCGAGAACTTCTCATACTGTGTGGATAGCCTGTGGGTACAGCAGAGTGAGAGATATTTTGAAGGCCTCTCTATGGTCTCTGAATCAGAAGGTTTTGCAATTACCAAGTATGATATTTATAAGACAATCGACTCTGGTGCTAGCTGGTCTCCCCTTTCTGTAGATTTCCTGTTCGACTCAGTTCCATATATGCTTACTGATATCAAAATGAATAAGAACTATGGAGTGATTATGATTGGAAACTCAAATGTCGAAACTGACATTCTACTTACCTCAGACAGAGGTATGACTTGGACAGAAATAGCTATACCAGAATTGGATAGCAAATGGCGCAATAGAGCAAGCATAGATGTAGATGGAAATATAGTAGTGAGTTCCTCTAATAGAAACTTTACAAGTACAGATGAGGGTATAACATGGGAATCAGTATTTCTTGAAAACGGTGGTGGGCCCTCTGACATTACTCTTTATCAAGGAAACGAGGGTCTTGTGGTTATCTCTAGCAGCAGACTGTCAAATGGAATTGACATCTCTACTATACATATCTCAACTGATTATGGAAGGACTTTTAGTCACTCAATATTTGAGGGCATATCTACGATTCCAGGGATCTCGTATACTGATGGTAGCATCTACCTACTTGGGCGAGGAATCATTAAGAAAACCAAAGACCTTGGCGCTACATGGGACGACCTATCAGCACCAATAGATATTGAAAGTCCTAGAGACATACATTTTAGTGATCAAGACAATGGACTACTCATCACATCGAGAAACACCTATAGAACGATAGATGGCGGACAAAGCTGGTCCTCTGAAAATTGTGAAAATATTTTAGGGTTAGTCAGTCTTGAAGTCACTGAAGATTTAGAATTGATCAGACATTCTCAAGGGGTTTCTAGATACCTGCCTGATGACAACTATGAATGTCTCTCCTCTTTGGCAGAGCCTGATTCTAAAAACATCCCAAAGCTATACCCTAATCCCAGCTTAGATAAAATTTATATAGAGGGTTTAGATAAGGGCATAAAATCAGCCTACTGTATCAATATGTATGGTAAGCATGTACCAATAAAGTTAGACCCACAATATATTCTAAACGTTAGCCCATTGCCTAGTGGCTTATATATACTCATTATAGAAGATGAAGCTGGTCAGACTTCTGTTTTTAAATTTATGAAGCAGTAGAAGCTACTAGTTTAAACTATGAGCATGTAATTCATCACACCTTAGTAGTCCAGCAACATCTGATTAAGATTAGAACCCTAGCTTGAAAGAAAGAATCAATATGAATAAAAAGAGTCTATTAATTGTAATATCAGGACCTACCTGTGTCGGCAAGAGAAACATAAACAATGGACTACAACTATATTGCAAATTAGGCTTAATCAAGTCGGCTTTTAGCAAAATAACTCTATTCAATTGCAGAGAGATAAGGCCTGGCGAAACAGATGGAAAAGACTACCACTTCTGCACTGGAAAAGAATTAGAGTTGGGTACAGATCAAAATAAAGTACTTAAAAGAATCGTCGCAGGGTACAATACTTCAGAGTATATTCAATCCAAAAATTTGATAGTGACGAATGAGAACAAAACATTCATCTACTCCGTAAATGGAACGGACATACAAGGATTAACGATTAGTGAAATAAAAACGGGGGTAAACTTTCTAGAAATCAAAGATGACTTCTATGAAGAGCTTCGAAGAAATTCAGCTTTTCAAAATTGGATAAATTCACGAAACCTAAAAGTACTGAGATTTTTTGTTGCACCAATTACCTATAATACTTTGAAGTTAAATTGCTTACAAAATGACTCAACAGAAGAATATGAAATTTACAAAGATCTAAAGACAAGAATAACTCTAAGAAAGAAATTAAATCTATCAATAGAAACTGAAGAAGATAGGGAAAAGAGATTAAACTCTGGGATAAAGGAAGTATTAGAAGCATTCGAATATCCAGAAAAATATGATGCGATCGTTGTTAATCCTTTTTCAGAGAATTCAATTCCGTGGGGCACTGAGAATACTATCCCAACTAAAGAAGCTAAAGAAATTGTTGATACGTTTGCAAGAATTATCAATGCTCAATTATTGTAATTCTTCTATAATAGAAGATAACTCAGCTTAGTCTAAGCCCTAAGGCAGTATAGGACATATAAACTAGGAACAAATTAACTATATTACAATTAGTTACCCCTTAGGATACCGTTAGTATTTTCACTATTTTCATTCCATGCTTTTGAAACTAATAATTAATTAATATTATGCTAGGACTAATTGTACTAATCACAGTTTGTGTCTTGATAATACAGAAAGCGAAAGAACTAGACGTAAGTGCAATTCCATATGTATTCTCTGCTATTTTTCTCGCAATTATCCCCTCCTACTATTTTAAGACTCTAGTCGAACCACCCATTGCAGCAGCTATTACAAGTGTAATTATGTCCATTGGGTTATGTTTTATACCATACAATATGATAAAAAATAAAAAGCCAAGAGATCAAGAAGGTGAATACTAATATTACCACTAAATCGATCACTAAGATCTAGATTATTATTTCAAAACTATGTCGCTTCCTTGAAGCTCACTATTCTCACTCCTCTCTTTTCTATCCATATTGTGGCTCCTACGGAGCTACAAGGCAAAGACAAACTACACCATTAGAAAAACATCTACTAACTATTTACAATTACTAAAGAGCATACAGAGGCACATTATCCTTAGATATTATGAGCTTAGCCACAGCGTGGCTACATAACAATAAAACAAAACTTAGATCAAGGACAAAGCTCCGGAGGAGCGACACATAATTCGCACTACAAAGACTATGTCGCTTCTCTGAAGCTCGCTCTTCTCACAACTTTCTTTGCTATACATATTTGGGCTCCTATGGAGCCACATGACAATAGCAAATGGCATCAACAGGAAAACATCTACTAACTATTAGCAATT
>CAKZVK010000151.1 GCA_937921825.1 uncultured Saprospiraceae bacterium | reverse complement strand
GATACGACAGACATTGGTGGAGCTGTATTTATGGGAGTGCTGTGTGCCTTGCTGTTGTGGAGCCCAAGTTTCTTGAGGGGAAAGACGAAGTAGATTTTCTATCAGGTATTAAACCCTAACGTAGCATTTCCTTCTATCCATAAGCAATGCGACGACCCAGCATAACATCGTAAAGCTCAGTGCAAATAGGAAAGCCCCTAAGTAAGCGCCTGCCCATTTGAATATATTCTCATAGATGGCGGTATACATAGAATCATGCTCTTGGGACGGAAACCAATAAAGGAGGATGGCTCCTAGCTGAGAGATTATATAGATGAAGAGAGGATTCTTGCCCATAGGGGTAAAAAACTTAGACCAGTTCTGATTTTGACCTTCATCCAGTAAGGAATTCAGAGCCATCAACAGTACAATGCAGATTCCAGATGTGAGCAATACATATGAACTCGTCCATAGTTTTTTATTAATAGGAAAGGCATAATGCCACAGACAAGCGAGGCCTATAAGCACAGTTCCCCATAGCAAGATTTTAAATCGATGCTCTGTTCTACCTTGGCGCAGATAATAGACTGTAGTATACCCTGCAATGACATTTCCTATGCAAGGAAGTGTAGAAAGCAATCCTTCAGGATCAAAGGCCATGCCCTCACCTTGGTACATGTGATTCTCTCCTAGCACTGCTAGATCAAGTAATCTGCCTGCATTATTTGCCATGGTCAAATCTCCAAACCCCAATAGTATAATCCAATAAGCGATGAGGATGCCTATCGTAAGTTTGACAACAGTGTTTAGAGAAAATCTATAAAGTAAAATGGCTGAAAGGCCATAAGCTAGAGCTATCCGTTGCAGTACTCCCATAATTCTGGTCTCTGAAAAAGGACGCAGCTTAAGAGTGCCGTCTGAACTCCAGTCACAGAATGGGAACCAATAAATCAAGAAACCTAATAGAAAGATTATAGCTGTTCTGACGATTATCTTTTTATAGACTGCTGCAGCATTCACTTGGGATTGCCATCTCTTCATGACGATTGCTAGAGATGCTCCGACAGCAAATAGAAAAGCAGGAAAGACTAAGTCTGTAGGTGTAAAGCCATGCCATTTTGCATGGAGTAAAGGCGCATAGGTGCTATTCCAATTGCCTGTGGTGTTGACTATAATCATAAAGAAAATCGTCATTCCTCTGAAGATATCTAAGGAGAGTAGTCTTTTGTTCATGCTGGAGTTTTGATTTGAGGTCTCCATCTAAGTTAGTTTATTAGAGTGCAATATTCTAGATAATCGCTTGAGGATATTATTCAACTAAGAGATGCTGATGTAATGGATGATGTTCTTCATTGGGATAGAAGTAAGCCTGGAATAGAAGGGTATTCATGATATCTCGGGTCGGCATGTATTTTCTGGAGAGCTTGTTAAAAAGCAAGTTGTTGATATTTCTGACCTTAAATCAGGTATGTACGTAATTAAGTTGTTTAATAAGGTTAATATTTTAGTTGAGAGTAAAAAACTGAGTATAATTGATTAATATCTTAAACGAAGCTCACCCAATTGGGTAAGCTTTAATTAACTAGTAACATGAAAGAAACTCTAGTACTGCTCTGGCTTATTTTCTTAAGTAGTACATCTATATCTCAAAAGTATTTTTTGAAGACGGATACGATTATGGGCTGGGGTAATCTTGCCTATGGCATAGAAAGAGTAGGAGATAGTTATGTGGTAGGCGGCACTGCTATTAATCTAGAAGGGAGACATCATATGTTCATGGCATTGTATGATCAGTTTGGAGAGAGAATTCATGAGACTTCATTGCCTGAGATCGAGAAGATTTTGTTTTTAGATAGTAGTAATGAAATTGTCATTGATAATGATAAGGCTTATTGGAGCAGTGTTGGGACAGGAAGTTTTATCATCTACGAGTACGACTATCAGAACAATCTTTTTTCTAAGATTGATACTTTGGAAACTCATGAAACTGACTTTTATGGCCTACATTACTCTCAACTGGGTTCTGGCTCTCTAATAACAGGATTCTTTACTAAAGATTTTACAAATAACGATTTTGGAATATATAAGCTGGAAGATGATAGCTTGTCAACTTTGAGAGTTGCCGACCCTCAAAATAGTTCTTACGGAGCGAGAATATTCCAATATACCGATAGCACATATGTAGTCACTTCGGAGTATGATGATTGTGATCTTTGTGGAAGATTGCGCATATACATTGTGGATGATGATCTTAATGTTTTGGATACAATAACTAGTAATAATGATTATAGAAGGTGGAGAACCAGAGATGCTATATTAGATGAATATGGGAATGTCGTTTCTTGTAGTTTGCATAGTTTTCTTAATGAAGATAGTCTATGGAATAATGAACCCCTAATCACTAGAATAAATATTCATGACAGAACAGAATGGGACACAAAAATTGGTGTGGTAGAAAATGAACACAGACTAGAATCAGGATGGTGGGGCATTATAGAGGCCACAGATGATGATGGCTATGTGCTAGCTGGTTCTGCTAGAATCAGAAATGATACTCAGGATTTTTCTTATGCTACACTTGCAAAAATTTCAGTAGATGGAGATAGTGTATGGTACAGACGGTATTCTACTATAGATTCTACGCATGCCCATCATCAGTTTAGAGATGTCACTACGACCCCAGATGGTGGTTATATGGCTGTAGGCTATGATGATTGTCATGCCCCCCTAGTTGGTTGTGATTTTGGATTTAGAATTTTGTTGTTAAAAACAGATAAGGATGGTCTTATAGAACCAGATTCTATATCTAGTGTAGTTACTATCGATGAGGATGTAGACTTTAGCATAATGGCTTACCCAAACCCCGTCATAAAAACCCTCTATATCCAGCATTCTGCAAAGCAAAACTTAAACTATAGTCTACTGAATTCGCAAGGTCAGCTTCTACATAGTTTTAGAGGTGGAATAAGTGATGAGACTTTTATAATAGATGTATCATCCTATACTAGAGGCACTTATTTTTTAGCTTACAAAAATAAAGAAGGCCAGTTGCTAGGGGCAAAGAAAGTGATGAGATTGTAGCTTCATAATTAGCTTCACAGAGAATAATGGCAAAAGAGCACAACCTAACCCTGGATTGAGCATATTACATCCAATGTTGCAAACATCGACGAACAATAGTATAATCAAAGGCGTGGTGCTGGGTTTACATAGGGATTGTAGAGTTGATTGTTCTAAAAATTGGATATAATAGCCGATGTAAATCCTTCTTATTGATGAAAATATCAGTTAACTTTGCCCTTTGATTTCGGATGAAGTCATTCGAAGTCTTAAAACCTAGTCCGGTTCCATAGCTCAGTTGGTTAGAGCATCTGACTCATAATCAGAGGGTCCAAGGTTCGAGCCCTTGTGGAACCACCCTAAACTAGCAAGTCCTTATAATTGATTTTATTATAGGGGCTTGTTTCGTTTTAGGATGTTATGTTACAATAATCTATCTTAATTGCTACCCTCCGCTTTCTGATGAAAGCGTTCCCAAGCTTCAAAGAGACATTTAGTCTCTTTATTCAGCCGAGCTGACCATTTGCTCCCCCGTCGCTTTCTGATGAAAGCGTTCCCAAGCTTCAAAGAGACATCTAGTCTCTTTGCTCAGCGGAGCTGACCGCTTGGTCATCTTTCTCTAATTGAAAAGAAGTGGAGATAGTACCTCTCTAATTCATAATTATCTTTCTTTGTAAGCTAAAGTATAGCATAACCATCTCGAGGAAAGAAGAAATATTAGTCCAGGCAGCAGCATTGTTTCGAAAGAAAGGCTTCTCTGCCACGACCATGCGTGATATCGCCAGAGAAGTTGGAATGGAGGCAGCCAGTCTCTACAACCATATCTCATCTAAGCAGCTGTTACTCAAAGAATTGCTTTTAGAAATTGCCCAGCTATTTACAGAGGGGATGAAGGTTATAAATTCTCAGGACCTTCCAAGTTTTGAAAAATTGGCAGCTTTGATACGATTACATGTTGACATTACGGTGTCACATACAGATGCCATCTCTCTATTACCTAGCGAGTGGGTGCATCTAGAAGAGCCTTCCTTACAAGCATTCATAAAATTAAAAGATGCTTACGAGAAAGAGTTTAAGGCTATAATTACGTTGGCTATGAAGGAAGGTCAACTAAAAGAATTGGATCCTGAGCTGACCTTATTTTCAATCTTATCTACCCTGAGGTGGTTGTATTCTTGGTATTCCAAATACAGTTCTAAAGACATTGATCGACTGAAAGAAGGGCTTATTGTAAGCCTTCTGCATGGCATCAAAACCTAAAGATTCTAGTAAAGTCGCTAGTTGTAACTTCAGTATTTAAACGAAGGATTTGTGCTTTAAACTAACAATCGTTAGTTTTAAGGTAAGATGGCAGAATTTCATAAGCTCACGGTAAAAAACATAGAGAAGACAACTAAGGATTGCGTCCTAGTTAGTTTTGATATACCCTCGGGGTCAGAGGAAGTATTTAAGTATAAGCAAGGTCAGTATCTAACTCTGAAGGCTACAATCGATGGCAACTCAGTGCAGAGATCTTATTCACTCTGCTCTTCACCTATAGATAACGAATTAAGGGTAGGGATTAAAGCAGTGCCTATGGGCCTCTTCTCTACTTTTGCCAATGAGCAATTAAAAGAAGGGGATACTTTAGAGTCTTTACCCCCTAGCGGTAATTTCTTTGTGGAGGTCAATCCAGAAATACAGAAAAATTATGCTTGCTTTGCTGCAGGTAGCGGTATAACACCGATGTACTCCATCATTAAGACCCATCTTGCTGCTGAGCCTAATTCTACCTTTAAGCTGTTTTATATCAATCAGACAGTCTCCTCTATAATCCTCAAGGATGAACTAGAAGCTCTGAAGAATCAGTATATGGAACGCTTTGAGATTTTTCATTTCTTGACTAAGCAGAATAGGACTGTAGAGTTATTTAATGGAAGATTGGACCAAGAAAAGCTAGACATCATTTTCAAGACGATCAGCAATGTGAGTAGGGTAGATGATTATTTTATCTGCGGTCCAGAAGCTATGATATTTTTAGTCAGAGACTTCTTACTAGAGCAGAAGGTTGACAAAGAGAAAATCCACTTCGAGTTATTTGGCACTTCTGCAGATAAGCCTAAGTTGAATAAAGAGGATGCTGAAAAACTCTCTGGCAAAACTTGTCGAGTTACTCTTATAGAAGGCGGAAAATCTATGGAATTTGAATTAGCCATGGGTGGAGATAATATCCTAGATGCTGCTCTTAATAATTCAGCGGATCTTCCCTATGCCTGCAAAGGTGGTGTCTGCTGTACCTGTCGTGCTAAGCTGGTAGAAGGAGAGGTAACTATGGGAGTGACCTATGGACTAGAGCAAGACGAATTAGACAACAATTATATTTTGACTTGTCAGGCCTTACCCACCACAGAGAAAGTTGTAGTTGATTTTGATAAGTAGACCTTTATAGGAGTATCTGTATTATTTCTTGAGGAGTTCTATTGGAAAGATTAGGATGATCTTTGTTCCCTTTCCTTTGCCACGAGATTCTGCTCGAATAGTTCCATTATAGTTGTTCACTATCTTCTTGCATATTGCTAGACCTAGTCCAGTGCTATCGTACTGAGATGTATCATGAAGTTTTTTGAATGGATGGAAGATATATTCTAAAAACTTTTCTTCTATGCCGATGCCATTATCGCCTATGGTAAATACGATTTCTGTTTCAGTCAGCTTGGAGTCAATGTTTATAATGATTTTTTCGCTCTCATTATACTTTATTGAGTTTTCTAGCAGATTCTGAAAAATGTGATAAAGCTCTGTACTGGCAACTTTGATATTATGTAGATTCTCCCCTTGTATACTGATTGGTTTCTTGCTGGAAAGACCTAAGGTGTTTCTGACTTTTGTGATAATATCATCAGTGGCTTCGTAGCTGATATTTGTTTTCTCGGTCCCGATGTTTTTAAAGTCAGAAATTCCTAAGATGAGATTGTTTAACTGACTAGCACCCGACATAGCCATATCCAGATATTCTCTATTTACGGGGTTTTTTATTTCGCCAGATCTATCGAGCAAACCTAGAAAACTTATCATTGTTCTTGTAGGAGTTTTCAGGTCATGAGAAGCCATCATAGTAAATAGCTCCATCTCTTCATTCTGCTTCTTGATTATACGATTTTGATCTTCCACTTTTCTGAAAGCTTCGTCTTGTTCATCATTGTAGTTCTTTAATGTTTTCATCATTATGTAGGCTAGAAAGCCGCACGAGAAAATAGCAAAACCCATATTCAGATAGTAATCGTACTCATAAACTCTCTCCTGGATGAGAGCACCATTAATATCTAGAACATAGAAAGAAATTAAGTAGAGCAGAATTATGTAAATGGAAAAAGCAATCAGTTCAGAAGTCTTGTCAAAAAGTACAAAGACAAAAACGATCATTATGGGAAATAAGGCTTGCAACTCTGTATCTCTTCCATACGCCAGAATAGGAGTGACGACTAGCAAGCTGCTCACGAGGAATACTATTATAGTGGCAAGATTATTCTTTCTCTGGTAATTAAGGTAATAGGAGTATGCCATTATCAGACATAGGGTCACATAGAAGTAAATCATAGAACTATGTCCCAACTTATTCAAAGTCGGAAGGTAGGAGATGACATAGGGCAAGGTGAAAATGACTATTAGATTTGTGATAGAAGTTCTCAGTTCTGCAAGGGAATCTTCGTTTTCTCCTAACCCATTTCTATACATTCTCTGAAAGAAATTCATGAGTTACTATCTCTATTTATGGATTGAAAGATATGGAAAAGTATAATATAATAGCTATTTCAAGCATAAATTACTGTATTGAGTGCACTTGGACAGATTTTACTTTGGATGAATTTCTCTCTATTGAGAACTCTATGACATTCTGCTTGTTTATAAAACTAACAATCGTTAGTTTTATACAGATAATATATCTTAATGTTACTGATTGTGCATAGTCCAGCGACCTTAATAAGTCCGTACTACTTTTAAAAATGAAGAAATGGATATACAAAAATTAGAATCTCGCTTCCAAGCCCGCATTGATGCTGGCGAAAAGATCGAACCAAAGGATTGGATGCCAGAGAAGTATCGTAAGACGCATATACGTCAGATTTCTCAGCATGCTCACTCTGAGATCGTAGGGATGCTGCCAGAAGGTAATTGGATAACTCGAGCACCATCTCTCAAAAGAAAACTTGGCTTACTCGCCAAAGTACAGGATGAAGCTGGACATGGCTTGTATCTATACAGTGCAGCTGAGACCCTAGGGATATCTAGAGATGAGATGACAGAGCAGCTACTATGTGGTAAAGCGAAGTACTCCTCTATTTTTAACTACCCGACATTAACATGGGCGGATATAGGAGCCATAGGCTGGTTAGTAGATGGAGCAGCAATTATTAATCAAGTGATGCTCACAAGAACTTCTTTTGGTCCTTATGCCAGAGCGATGGTAAGAATCTGTAAAGAAGAAAGTTTCCACCAGCGTCAAGGTTATGAAATCATGCTGACCCTCTGCCAAGGCACTGATGAACAAAAAGCCATGGCACAAGATGCGCTTAATAGGTTCTGGTGGCCATCACTGATGATGTTCGGGCCGAGAGATGAAGACTCACCTAATACCGAGCAGTCTATGAAGTGGAAAATCAAAAGAAAAACCAATGATGAGTTGCGTCAGCAGTTTGTCGATATCACAGTACCTCAAGCGGATTTCCTAGGGCTCAAAATGCCGGACCCAGATCTTAAATGGAATGAGGAAAGAGGACATTATGATTTTGGAGAAATTGATTGGGATGAATTTTGGCAGGTCGTCAAAGGCAATGGTCCTTGTAATAAAGAGCGGATAGCAGCTAGGCAGAAAGCTTGGGATGATGGTAAGTGGGTGAGAGAGGCGGCGCTTGCTTATAGCGAAAGAAAAAGGAACAACGGTTTATCGGAGCAACGGTTCAGCGGAATTGCTGGATAAAGATATTTAGTTGCGATGGGAAACTTTAGAAAACTAAAAGCTTGGCAAGTATCAAAAGAGATAGCTGTCGACGCTTATAAGCTAGTGGATAATGCCCCTAGGTTGAAAAATGATTTTCGTTTTGCCAGCCAAATAACAAGCAGTGCTGTGTCTATAGTTTCTAATATTGCTGAAGGCGAAGAACTAGATACTTTGAAGCAAGGAATAAGACATTTTCATTACTCCAGAGGGTCAGCAGCTGAGTTAATAACTCAATTAATAGTCGCTAAAGAAATAGGCGTAGTAGAAGCAAGTAAGGCTGATGAACTTATTGATAAGTGTGAACATGTTTCGATTATGTTGAAAAAATTGATCACTGTAAGAAAAAGTTTTTAATTCCGCTAAACCGCTAAACGAGAGTATAAAGAAAACTGTGTCAATTTAAAAAATGATAAATTGACATATGAAGAAAAAAGAAAAGGACTTTGATTACAATAGTTTTGAAAAGGAAGCCATTAGCCGGCTTAGGTCAGGCAATGGCTTTACAGGCGAGGGAGGTGCTCTGACTGGTCTGATAGGTCGGATACTGAAAGCAGCCTATGAGGAGGAGATAGAGGATCATATATCGAAGACAAAGGAATCTAAGAACCGTCGGAACGGGACCACTTCCAAGAAGCTGAAGACTAGTATGGGTCAGATAAATGTTATGCCACCGAGAGATCGTAATGGAACTTTTACTCCTGAGATCGTAAAGAAGTGGGATAGGAGCCTTGCTCCTGAGCTAGAACAGCAGATGTTGTCACTCTATGCAATAGGGACAAGTTATGCAGACATAAGCGAACACTTCAAGAAGATGTACGGAGTCAGCTACAGTCCCTCCTTTATAACGAATGTGACAAACAAGGTTTTGGATGAGATCGAAGCATGGAAGTCACGACCACTAGAGGACGTTTATGCCATAATTTATCTGGATGCCATACACTTCAAAGTAAGAGAGAACCGTAAGGTAGTCACTAAAGCTGTATACACGGTTTTCGGGGTGAATCTAGAAGGCGAAAGAGACATCCTAGGCTTATATATTGGTGAATCTGAAGGGGCCAGGCAGTGGGGACGGATACTGGAGAACATAAAAGAACGAGGGGTTCTAGACGTCATTTTCTTTTGTGTTGATGGTTTGAAAGGCTTTAAGGAAGTGATTGAATCAATCTATCCGAGGTCATATGTTCAGAGATGTATAGTACATATGGTTAGGACAAGTGTCAAGCATGTGAGCTGGAAAGATCTCAGGGAGGTATGCAAGGATCTCAAGAAGATGTATGGTAAGGAGAATGCTGATTCGGCCCTGGTGGAGTTGGAGAGATTTGATGAAAAATGGGGAGAATCATATCCAGAAATAGCTGAGAAATGGAGAGTAAGCTGGACAGAACTAAGTGTAAGTTTTGATTATCCTGATGCACTGATCAAAAAAGCAAAACGAAAACAAAATAGGAGGCCTCGAAAACGTCTAGGATTTATATCTCCAGTTGATCAAATTAATTCACTAACAAAAGTTGCATTTGTACTTGAATTCTAGATTTCTTAAATCGACACAGTTTTATTTATATTCCTACTTGCGTATCTATTCAACCTTTGCACCTCCAAACCTTTGCACCTTTGAACCTTTGAACCTTTGAACCATTGCACCCATCGCACCTTTGAACCTT
>CAKZVK010000150.1 GCA_937921825.1 uncultured Saprospiraceae bacterium | reverse complement strand
CTATTTCTACTATCTTAGCCCTAACATTCAAGCTATGATACTTAGGTTTTTAATTCTACTCTTTCTGACACTGACGATCCTATCTTGTAGTCCGAAACTCAAGCCTGCACTAGAGGAAGGGCCTAGCGCTGGCTTATTCCCTTCTGATATAGAAGCGGTACTCATAGATCAGGGCACTAGCCTGCTCGGTCCTTGTGAGCCCAGTATCTGTATCAATCCTACTAATCCAGAACATATCGTGGCAGGAGCTATCCTAGATAAGGTCTATGTCTCTAGAGATGGGGGCAGGAGCTGGTCTACCGCTCGGCTGAGGTCTAGCTTAGGGGTCTATGGAGATCCTGTCGTCAGAGCGAATTATAAGGGGGACTTTTTCTATGCGCATCTATCTAATCCAGATGGACAGCCTTATGCGTCAGAATCTTTTCTAGATAGAATCATCGTACAGAAATCTACTGATGGGGGCGACACCTGGAATGATGGCTCGTATACCCTTCCGAGATCCCCTAAGGATCAGGATAAGCAATGGATGGCCATAGATCCTCGGACTAATCACATCTATATGACTTGGACAGAGTTCGATAAGTATGATAGCCCTGATCCTGCAGATAAGTCTAGAATCCTCTTTTCTAAGTCCATAGACGATGGAGACAGCTGGTCAGAACCACTGACCCTGAGTCAGAAAGAAGGCAACTGCCTGGATGATGATGACACTACAGAAGGCGCTGTGCCTGCCGTCGGTCTTAACGGAGAAATCTATGTGACCTGGGCCTATGAAGAAAAACTCTACTTTGATAAGTCGCTAGATGGTGGCGAGACTTGGCTACAAGAAGACCTCGTCATCGCAGAACAGATCGGCGGCTGGAATCTCAGCATCCCCGGCCTCAGTAGGACCAATGGTATGCCAATCACGATAGCCGATAGATCTAGTGGACCCCATAAAGGCACCATCTATGTCAACTGGAGCGACCAGCGCAATGGCGCAGACGATACTGATATCTGGTTGGTAAAATCTTCCGATGAAGGCAACAGCTGGAGCGAGCCCATCAGAGTGAATGACGACTTACCGGGTAAGCAGCAGTTCCTCAGCTGGATGGAAATAGATCAGGAGACTGGCTACATCTATGTGGTATTCTATGACAGAAGAAACCATGCTGACAATACCACAGATGTCTACCTCGCCGTCTCTACAGATGGCGGTCTCACTTTCGAGAATAAAAAGATTAACTCTAAGAGCTTTGTGCCTGTGCCTGAGGTCTTCTTTGGAGATTATAATGATATCAGTGTCGTAGACGGTAAAGTGCGCCCGATATGGACACAACTAGAAGGCAAACGTCTTAGTGTCTGGACAGCCTTGGTGAATATGGATAAGCGTTAAGCACTGCTAAGAATCGCTGAGTTACTTGTAGCTGCTACTATAGAAGCCCAGATCATCTATCAGTAAGACTTTATCCTTCAGCAAGACGAAATCATTGATTGGCGCTCTGAGAGCAAACATGGGTTCTATTGGATTTTTGAATTCTACATTCGTAGCATAAGACAGTAGTTTCTGCTGTTGCTGAAAAAAGAAATACCCCTCTCCTGCTTGGATACCTTCATTGGCCAGCGGAATATTTTTATGCCATACGCCGAATTCATCGAAGACTTTCAGTTTATCCTCGTCATAGACATAGACTTTGTTATCCATGACCATGATGTCTGGTGTGAAGGAATTCGTAAAGCCATAATCGTAGAGCTCATTACTACTCTGCTGTATCTTGCCTTGCTCGTCTATTTTCAGTAAGCGGACATTAGTAGGATCATAAATCCAGATCTGATTATCTCTAGACAGTGCGACGCCTTGGATATCCCAGTAACCCAATTCTTCTAGGTCCAGTTTATTTATCTCTGACAGGGTATTATCCAGAAAGACGATCTGATAGTAGTCATTAAAGTAGACCAAGATCTTTTGTGGATTGGAGACATCTATTTTTCGGATATCCCCTAGACGTTTACTAGAATATCTAAATCGGACTTCCCCGTCTTTGAGTTGTAGAATTTCATTGTTTGCGGAAACGAGATAAGTGTTGCCCAGTTTATCGTATTCGAGGATCTTATATTGTCCTCGCAGGATATAGTCTTGATCTGATTGTATTTCTGTAGTGACCGTTGCTAGTTTTTTTGTCTGGCAGGAAGATACTCCTACCGAAATAAAGAGCAAACAACACAGCAGTAAGATAGGACCTAGTACTTTCATGCTTCAAAGGTTTTTAGTTCTAGTTGGCCTTCCCTGAGGACCACATAGCTGTTATGCGTTATCCAATCGCCACAATTAAGATATCTGGCTTTCTTATTGGTAAGTTGATAGTCGATAGGAAGATGTCTATGCCCGAAAATAAAGTAATCTATGGCCTCCTTTTTTATTTGCTCTTCACAGAACTGGACCAGCCATTCTTTCTCTGCACCCATAAAAGAGGGGCTCTCAGATTCTGACTCTCTAGATTTCTGACTGAACTTCTGCATCAGGGTGATCCCAAGATTAGGATGCAGACGGGCAAAGAGCCATTGATTGATCTTAGATCTGAACACTGCCTTTATGAATTTATAGCCATGATCTCCAGGGCCTAGGCCATCTCCATGACCCATATATATTTTTCTACCCTGTAGCACTTTCAAGATAGGATCTCTATAAAGGGTCGCTCCCAGCTCTTCTTCCAGATAATCAAACATCCACATGTCGTGATTGCCCGTAAAGATGTGGAGAGGGACACCTCTATGGCTGAATTCTGCCAGCTTGGCAAGTAATCTTACAAAACCCTTAGGCACGACCTTCTTATACTCAAACCAATAATCGAATACATCCCCCAGCAAGTACAGTTCTTCTGCATCATCGATAATACTATCCATCCAAGCGATGATACGGCTTTCTCTTGCTCTACTGGTTCCATTCTTATCTAGCCCTAGATGGAAATCGGATGCGAAATATATAGACTTAGGCAATATTCATTTTTTCTGTAGACAAGATAACTATCTTATCCAAAATGAGAAGTGTGAGTACCGCTAGATAACTCTGGCGTTCTTGATGATATGATCTAGCTGCATCATATGATTTCTCTTTGTAGAGCCAGGACCGAGTACGAAGACATCGACGTAGATGAGTTCTTTTTTGGCTTCATTGAGAATCACATAAGTATTAAAAGGACCACCAGAGAAAGTTTTAGTCATTTCCCAGATACCTCTGAGTTCTTTGCCATAGTGGTTATCTAGATTAAAACTGTATTCATACACAGGCAGGTTTTCTTCATCCACTACCATGACATCGCCCTCTTCATCAGAAGTGACATACCGTGCGCCGAAGGCATCTCGCATCGCAATGATACCTTCTTTAGATAATTGTTTTTGGTCGGTATAGGGTACCCGCTGGAGGACGATATTCTGATCGACTTTCTTTCCTACTTTACGCATCCATAAGACGTTCGATTCTTCATCATCATGAGCGACGACATATTCGCCTGGTACTTTGAAGTCAATATGGAATCTTGATTTTATTTCTTCTGAAAGGCCTTGATTGATACGATCTACATAGATGGTAGATTTCAATTGCTTTTCATCATGCTGGTGTATCCTTTTGGCTACAGCCGAAAAACTCTCGCTGATAGACTTTGATAGCGCCGCTCTGTCTGTCCCGTAGAGATAGATCAGCAATTGTCCTCTTGCCCACTTGTCTCTGCCTACTGAGCTGGATTTGATACCCGTCTTCATGGCATACTCAAATTTCTCTGAGCCTAAATCTTTCTTGACCATCGCTGTAGTTGCTGATTCTTCATCAGAGAGATCTGCTATGATCGTATACGTTCTGAGTTCTTTTCTGAGGGGCTGTCCTGTAAGCTCCGCCGGTGTGAAATGTCTAAGATCAAACATCGGTTCTGGCTGAGGGAGAATAGGATAGGCCGACTCAAAATAATATCTGAAGGTATCACCTACGGCGCTTTCCCACAGTTCTTCGTCAGCGACAACCACCACTTCGTTCATGACTCCTAGAGCCGAGCCCTTGGGTTCTAGCTTCTGCGATACTTCATTATTGCAGCCTACTAGTAGACCTGCTAGTACGAGGACTACTAAATAGAGGTAAGTATGTGTACGTAATTTATTCATCTAACGATTCTTACTAGAGCTTATAATACTAGATGAAAAATAGCTGAGTTTTGGTGTCTAGAGGCAGGAATCTCCTACATCAAGCCATTAATCACATCTTCTTCTGTGATACCTTCTGCTTCAGCTTTATAATTTCTGACTATTCTATGTCTCAGTACGTAATTCGCAATCGCTTGTACATCTTCGATATCTGGAGAATATTTTCCATTTATAGCCGCATGAGTCTTAGCGCCTAGCACTAAATATTGTGAAGCTCTTGGCCCCGCTCCCCAAGCGATATAGTTATTGACATTAGCTGTCGCCATCTCTGTATTAGGTCTCGTCTTAGAAGCCATAGATACAGCGTACTCTAGTACGTTATCAGCGATAGGAATTTTTCTGATGAGTTCTTGATAGCCTAGTATCTCTTCTGCAGAGACGATATTATTCAGCGATACTTTATTGCTGGTCGTCGTTGCTTTTACAACTTGGATTTCCTCTTGGTAAGACGGGTAGTCTAGAGGAATATTGAACATAAATCTATCGAGCTGTGCCTCAGGCAAAGGATACGTTCCTTCTTGCTCTATAGGGTTCTGTGTCGCTAGTACAAAGAAAGGCTTGGGTAGTAAGTGTCTTTCTCCATTAACAGTGACAGATCTCTCTTGCATCGCCTCTAATAGTGCCGCCTGTGTCTTAGGAGGTGTTCTGTTTATCTCATCGGCGAGTACGATATTAGCGAAAAGCGGGCCTTTAGTAAATTTGAAGGTTCTGCTTTCATCCAGAATCTGAGATCCTGTAATATCTGAAGGCATTAAATCTGGTGTGAATTGTATCCTTTTGAAGGAAAGATCCAATACTTCAGAAATCGTGCTTACAAGTAAGGTCTTGGCTAGTCCTGGTACACCGACCAGTAGACTATGTCCATTACTAAAAAGCGAAATCAATACAGTCTTGACTACTTCCTCCTGTCCTATGATGACCTTTCCAATCTCTGATTTTAGTCGCTGATATGCACCCGCTAAACTATCTACAGCCTCTTGGTCATTTTTAAAATTCAAGCTCATTCTTTTTTATCTATAAGAGGTTTCTAAAATAAACATTGCCCAAAGGATTAAAATTATCTAATTCTTTGGGCAGTGCAAAAGTAGGTATATGAACAGATAAACGCTTGATAAGCCCAAAATATTTAGGCTTTCGCAGTTTTACAGCTCTTTTTAGTGATAACCTAGCCTATATACTCACTCAGTCCCAATATAGCTCTCTTTGCAGCTATATAGACGCCTTGATATATTTGTGCTGGGTCAGTCTTCTTAGTATTTTATGACCTTAGTGCTGTTGAGTATTTGATTATTGTTGCTGAGCTGAGCCAGATAGAAACCCTCATTCATAGCACTCATGTCATATCTCTGAATGCCGAGGCCTATAGAGCTACTAGAAAGTTGCCTTCCAGCCATGTCATAGAGTTTCAGTGTACTATTTTGGATTGCAGGGTTCTCTACTTCTATCGTTAGAAATTGATCTGCATAATAGACTTTGATGCCTTCTACAGAACTGATTTCCTGTGTCGCTGATAATAAATTCTGCATAGTATCAAACCATCCTATACCTCCTAGAGCAGCAGGAACAACACAACCTCCATGGTTCAGCAATTCTGCATCCGTATCTAATCTTATAGCCTGTACATCAGGCGCTCCATTGGCATTCATGTATTCATCGGCGACTATAGCATTCTGGAAAGTAACTTGGTCATCTCCTTCACAGTAATACATTCTAGTCGGCGCCTGAGGTACCCAATTATAAACATCATTATCTGCAAGGGCCTGGGAGAAAGGGTGATCAGGATCATTTTTCAGGGCCTCTACAATTTCTGGTAGCAAGGTATTCTTAGGTGTAATAGACCCTACTGTAGCCGTCAGTGTGGCAATCATTCTATCATTAAGCGTCCATAGGTCTATTTCTTCATTTTGGAATGCAGTGATATCCTCTATATATTCTGGCTTAAATAAGCTTTCTAGAGTGAAGTCCATGAGCAAATCAGGATAAGCTTCCATATACCCCAGACTCAACCAAGCGATGTAGGCTACCGTGCCATAATCGGAATCTCCCAGTGTAAAATCTACCATGCTTCCTGAGACATCATAAGGTCCTGACATAGGTGCAGAAGCGGTTACTGTAAAGAGCTCTGATTGATTGGTTTCTATTTCTTTATGTAGCGCCATAGCCGCGTGACCTCCTTGCGAATAGCCTGCGATAAAGAGCTGATCATTCAGATTGACATCCTCAAGCACTCCTTCTAGTTCTCTGACTGCTAGCATCATATCTATAGCTGCCGAGGCCTCTGTCGCTGCATGCACGTAAGGATGGACTCCTGGAGAATCTCCCAGTCCTATAAAATCCGGCGCCGCCACTATATAACCATGTGCTGCAAAGGCGAGAGGCAATTGGAAGCCTCCCATAGTATTAGAAGGGACATCTTCTCTACCTGCCACTGTACCATGCTGATAACAGCCTAGCGGAAACACCAATGTGGAATCCTGAGGTACACAAAGTAGGCCTGAAGCGACATGCTCATTACCTCGTGCATCTACTGTATTGTAAGTAATCTTATATAAACTGACATCGTAAGTCGCCCCAAATCCGATAAGCACTGAAGGCATGGTAAAATCGAATTCATACGATACGAGTTTCTGTCCAGTTACAGAAGAAGATAAGAATAGGGCTAGAAGTAAAGTGTAGATAAGTCTCATAGTATTATTTGTTGATGATTAAAGATATACTATGAAATTGACTACATTGAAATTGATTAAGGATATTTTTGGACTTTGAATCAACTTTAACCTGAATAGAACTAAGTGACGACCTTTTCATACAGACCTTTCCTCTTTCTACTTTGCTTTGTAGTGCTCATCGTATCCTGTGTACCAGATGCCAGTAAGAACTCTACAGTAGTCCAGCAGTCTATAGAATCTGCAGATTTCAAAAGGATCAAAAACCTACAGAATCAAGGGCAGACAGATAGCCTGATTTCCTTGCTTTCTTCTTCTGATCCTACACAGAGATACCTGTCAGCGCTGGCGTTTGCCTCTCATCATGACACTAAGGCTTTAGATAGCCTCTACAGTCTGCTAGATGATAGGTCTGTCAAAGTCAGAAGTATCGCAGCTTATGCGATCGGTCAGATAGGTAATCCTGATTCAGAACAGTCACTTATCAAAGGATTCAGACAGAAAGACACCATGTCTGTAGATAATCCCGCCAATGCTGAAGTGCTCAATGCACTAGGTAAAATATCTACACTACAGACTGCTAAATTTATTGCCTCTGCAGATGGTTATAGAGCTATCGATTCTGCACTTATCGTCGGTCAGATGAAAAGCTTGTATCAGTTTGCCTATAGAGGCATACATGACACAGAAATCACTCAGAAGGTAGTGGATATCGTTAGAGACAAGTCGGTCACTGATATGGCCCGACTCTATGCCGCTCACTATCTCGCCAGACCTAAAAACTTAGATATAGAAAAGGTCAAGTTTCAAATAGCCGAAGCCTTCGTCACAGAAACGAATACCAATGTCAAAATGGCGCTCGCGTCAGCGCTCAAGCATACCAATGATCCTGAGATATTTACAACTCTTATTACACAACTAGAACTAGATATAGACTACCGGATTAAGTGTAACATCATCAGATCTCTCTCTAGTTATGATGGTGTGACTACTGTCCCTATCATAGTAGAGTTACTGAAGAGTGATAATATCCATATCGCCAGAACGGCTGCAGAATACGTGAGACAAGTAGGAGACCCTAAGGATGCATACAAGTATAGGGATGTCGCTAAAGACTCTATCTCTCCTTTAGTCAAAGCAGATATCTATACCGCTGTGATGGCTTCGCTCCCCCATTACTACTCTAAAACTAAGAATGCCACAAGATGGCAAATTCAGCAAGCGCTGGCTAAAGACTCCCTGACCTATAATATCATAGGCTATCTAGGTGCACTGGGTCAAGATCCTGAAAACTTAGATTTCATAAAAGACTACATCGAGAAAACAGAAGACACTAGAATCCAGACGGCTGGTATCTCTGCAATGGGGACAGCACTGGCACATAAAGATTTCAATGCGATCTATCAGACTCTATCTAGATCTACCAGAAGAAAAATGCTCGCTTATCTCCAAGAAGTCATTCTGACCAATGATGAAGGTCTGGTCGGAGCTGCTTGTAATATCATCGCTGACCCTAATGCAGGTCTGAAAGAATTTGTCGATTCTACTAATTTCTTATTAGAGGCCAAAAACAAACTCAAAGTACCTGGTCAGATAGAAAGTATCCACGCCATAGAAAAAGCGCTGGCACATATACGTGGGGTCAACCAACCCAACTATACCCGATGGAATGAAACCAAGGAGATAAAATGGAATGCCCTTCCAGAATACAATAATGTCAAAGCCATCGTCAAAACGACCAAAGGCAATTTCACCATCGCTTTTTATCTGACAGAGGCGCCGGGAAGTGTGACTAATTTTATCGATCTGGCTAATCAGAATTACTATGACAATAAAGTCTTCCATCGTGTCGTCCCTAACTTTGTCATACAGACGGGTAGTCCTAGAGGTGATAATTATGGTGGGGCTGATTATACCATAAGATCAGAACTCGGTCCTCTAGCCTATGATGATGAAGGCTATGTCGGTATGGCCTCTGCAGGCATACATACAGAATCTACTCAGTGGTTTGTGACTCATTCGCCGACGCCGCACCTAGATGGAGACTATACCATCTTCGGAAAAGTGGTAGAAGGCATGGATGTCGTCCATAATATCCAGGTTGGTGATGCCATTACAGACATTATTGTCTCTAATCTTTAGAAAATCCTTATAGGCTTAACTAAGTTTATAATCTTAACTCGATATAATTAATGAAACAGACTCCTTTAACAGCGATACATACAGAACTAGGGGCTAGAATGATGCCTTTTGCAGGCTATGATATGCCCGTCTCCTACACTACTATTAATGAAGAACATGCTACTGTAAGAGAAAAGGTGGGACTCTTCGATGTCTCTCACATGGGGCAGTTTTTTCTGAAAGGTGCACAAGCACTAGACCTCATACAAAAGGTCAGCTCTAATGATGCCTCTACACTAGCAGTAGGACAAGCTCAATACTCTTGTCTGCCTAATGACCAAGGGGGTATCGTCGATGATTTACTCATCTATAAGATAGACGAAGAAGAATATATGCTCGTCGTCAATGCCTCTAATATCCAGAAGGACTGGGACTGGATCTCAGCAGCTAATAGCTTTGGAGTAGATATGGAAGACCGCTCTGATCAGATGGCCTTACTCGCTCTACAGGGACCAAAAGCAGCAGCTGTCCTCGAAAAAATAACTTCTATCAAAGTAGACCAGATACCTTACTACTATTTCGGTATAGGCACTGTGGCAGATATAGATAATGTCATCGTCTCTGCTACCGGCTATACAGGTTCTGGTGGCTTCGAGATATACCTAGATAATAAAGATGCTGTCAAAGTATGGAACATGCTACTCAAAGAAGGAGCTGCAGAAGGCATCAAGCCGATAGGTCTAGGAGCTAGAGATACATTGAGATTAGAGATGGGTTTCTGTCTCTATGGCAATGATATTTCTGACAGTTCTTCTCCCATAGAAGCGGGCTTGGGTTGGATTACTAAGACTGATAAGGAAGCAGATTTTTTCTCCAAGGCCACCTTCAAGCAACAGCGAGAAGAAGGAGTCACAAAAAAACTAGTCGGCTTCAAAGTAGATGACAAGAGAGTCCCTAGACATGGGTATGAGATAGTAGATGAAGAGGGTAAGGTTATCGGAGAAGTCACTTCTGGTACAATGTCTCCAAGTCTAGACATTCCTATCGGTATGGGTTATGTGCCTAAGAAGTTTTCCAAGAAAGGTACCGCCATCGGTATCAAGATCAGAAACAAAGTTCTTGCGGCGCAGGTGGTTAGATTGCCTTTCTATAAGGTGAAGTAATTACTCTTCTTCATTAGAAGCCTGAGGCTTCAGCTGGAACTGAATAAATCGGATAGTCCTATTATCCTTTAGGTGCATCCGCTCATAGAAGGTCAGGATATCTAGATCAGGATGCGGTAAGTCCTCAGCATAAATGTCTCCACAGTCTATGATAGTCTGATGTCCTTCTTCTGCTATGACTTCTTTTGTATGGAGATAGAAAGGCTCTGAATCGGTTTTCAGATTGATGACGCCATTAGTAGGTAATAACTGCTGGTAGACTTTCAGAAAATTAGGGGAAGTCAGTCGTCTATTGTATTTAGAATCTTTCAAGAAGGGATCAGGAAAGGTAATCCATATATCCTCTATCTCTTGTGCCTCAAAAAAAGAGGCGAGACTCTCGATTTTAGTCCTGAGAAAAGCCACATTAGACAACTGGCTCTCCATGGCATTCTTAGCACCTCTCCATATTCTGGCCCCCTTGACATCTACACCGATAAAGTTCCTATCAGGATAGCGCTCTGCCAGTCCCAAGCAATACTCTCCCCTTCCACAAGCCAATTCTAGTGTAATGGGGTTATTATTCTTAAAAAATGACTCCTGCCACTTTCCAGTCATCGTCGTCTCTACTCCCTCGTATCCCTTTAGTACGGAGCTACCATAGGTAAAACTCTCAAATACATTAGGAAATGTTAAGTTTTCTGTAAACTTTAGGAGTTTGTTTCTCCTCGTCATCTTATTAGCAGACTTTTAGCGTTTAATAATATCGCTGACAAAAATATCCTATTTTCGGACCTTAATTATAAGTATTGGATAAGCTAATCACATTTCTATTGCTCTTCTGCCTCGTGCAACTGAATGCCCAACACAAAATAGGCGTCAGAACTGGTATCAATTACTCAAATTTCATAGGAGGTGAGTTAGAACAAGGAGAAACCTATAGTTATTCCAATGGTTTTCATTTTGGTATCAATTATACCTATCAGGTGACACCATCGTTTGGAGTCAGAGGCGAATTATTGTATCTCCAGAGAGGGACCAAATACAACTTCACTGATACTGATGAAGGTGTCTATAATCTGATACAACCTCGTTTCGGCGCCAGTTTTCCCAGTTTCTTCGAAAATGGGCATACCATTCTCAACATAAAAATCTCCAACGGCTATATCTCTCTTCCTGTCACAGCCCAATTCCAGCTGACAGAAAAGTGGGAAGTCTTCGGGGGATTATCTCTAGACCTTCTGCTGAATCCGACCGGAAGAGGGACTCTAGATTTTACCAGTACTGTCAATCCTGATGATATCTTTTTCATCCAATCTCTAGATCACCAATACCGATCTGATGATGCGGGAGATGTGAGCTTCATAGCAAGTCGTGAGGAATCCATATGGATTTTGGTTGCAGGTCAGGCAGAAGAGATTATCAGAACTCAATCCGCTTATTATAAACTGACTGAGGACCAAAAAGATGGAAATAAGTTCAAGCTATTCGACAGCCACGCCATCTTCGGATTCAATTATTTTATCAATTCTGGCTTCTATGTCGGTGTCAGAGGCCATTATGGTCTCAGAGATATCACCAATGACAAGTTAGATTTTAGTGTCAGAGAACTAGATGCTTCTAACGGTTATATCATCAGAAATGACCGCGACAGATCTATAAGTTTCGGTGCTTCTGTAGGCTTTAGGTTCTAAGCTTCACATATAACAATAAATTTTAATGTGTAATTGCATGTAATTACGTATCTTAGTGACAAGAACGTAACTTTACTACAATGAAAAATGGACAACTACAGCTGACTTTCCAAGTCATTCTATTCTCGTTTTTAGTTTTATCGGATAGTACTGCACATGGCATCGCCATCAATAAACGTACTGGAAAAGCCCTCAAACTTTCTGAATCAAAGATCGATGTTAAGATCAATAATCAGATAGCTAGAGTACAGTCTTCCCAGGTCTATTACTATGAATCTGGCAATCCAGTGCAGATTAAATATGGCTTCCCTCTAGACGAAGAATCTAACCCTATAGAACTCAGATGGAAAGTTAATTCTAACCCTTGGTCGTATGCAGAAGCTAACTCTGCAGTACAAGATTCCTCTATCCCTAGCTCAGGCGGCGGTGGTGGAAGCGGTACAGGATCTACCTCGGCTATAGATGCCTACCTTGGAGATAATCCTCTATTATTCTCACCCGCAGATTTTATCAGCGAGGGAGATTCTCTGACTATAGAAATTACTTATGTCAAATTACTCACTTACGATTCTGGAATCGTAAGTTATGACTACCCTGGGGATTTTAGCTCTATACAGTCACATGACCTAGATTTACTCTCCTACAGTTTTGAGTTGATCTCTGATAGAACTATTGATGCTTTTGATATCACTGGTCTAAGTAATATGACCATAAATAATGATGGCAACTTGGCTACTGCAGTCTTTGCCACAGAAGAAATCGGTGCTGATTCAGACCTCAATCTATCCTATGTGCTCTCTTCAGAGGAGCTAGGAGTAGAACACCTTTCTACTATGTTACCTGACTCGATGGTTACCTGTGATGCACATGGAGGAGGCTTTGTTTCTTTCATCATAGAACCAGAATCCAACGAAGATGTAGAAGTCATACAGAAAAACTTTACGCTTATAATAGATAAGTCTGGAAGTATGAGAGGTGATAAGATAGAGCAAGCCAGAGAAGCCGCTTCCTTCATTGTCAATAATCTGAATGATGGAGACCGCTTCAATATCATAACCTTCAGTACCACAGTGACGAGTCTCTTTACAGAACATCAAGAATATAATGACTCTAATAAAGATCAAGCCTTAGAATTTATCAGTAACACTGATGCCCTAGGCTCTACTAATATATCTGGTTCGCTTTCTGAGGCCATAGGACAGTTTGACGCTTCAGATCTGAGCAAGGCCAATATCATCATATTCTTTACTGATGGAAAAGCGACTTCAGGAATCAGAAATACGAATTTACTCCTCGACTTTATAGATGAGGAAGCAGCAGATGCTGAAACAAACATCTTCCTCTTCACCTTTGGAGTCGGAGACGATGTAGACAAATTACTGCTCAGTACACTAGCTGTAAATAATAACGGTTTGGTGAATTTCCTAGAAGAAGAAAATCTAGAGGAAGAAATCACTGACTTCTTTTTGAAGATTAATAATCCTGTTCTGCTAGATATAAACTTGACAGTAGAACCGGACCTGGTCTATGAGATCTATCCCTCCAAAGACAAACTGCCTAACCTCTACAAGGGTCAGCAATTGATAATATCAGGAAGATATAATGTCGCAGATACCTCAGTCAATATGAAGCTGACAGGTAAGGCCTTTAATCTTGATGTCGAATACGACTTTCAAATAAATCTCTCTGGAGAAAATCTGGAAGAAAGATCTTTCCTTCCTAAGATATGGGCTAAGCAAAAAATAGATGACTTAAGACTCTCTTACTTCCTCGAAGAAGATAACGTTGTAGCACAATCCATCCAAGAAGAAATAGATTCTACCAGTATCTGCTATGGCGTCGTTAGTTTAGATTTCAACAGATTCGTGGATGGAACAACACTGGCTGTAGAGCACTTAAGTTTTGATGCAACTGTTATAGATGAAAGCTATGTCTTACTAGAATGGTCTACGGCTTCAGAGCAGAATAATGATGCCTTCATCATAGAAAGAAGTAGAGATGGAGAGAACTGGGAGGCTATCGGTCAGGTAAGTGGCGCAGGGACTAGCAAGGAGGTTAACTATTATACTTTTAGAGATGATAACCCACCTTCTGGCGTCTCATACTATAGAGTGAAAGAAGTAGATCTCAATGGAGAAATAGGTTACTCTATCATAAAAGCGATCAATTTCAATCCACAAGAAGATCTCATGCTCTACCCTAATCCGGCCTTAGCTGGACAGAATATTACGATACAAAGTGCAGAGAATGAAACTCTCTCAGTAGCGATAATGAATAACTTAGGTCAATTGATCAAAAAGGAAGAAATCCAAAATGGCTTAGGAACTATAGCTTTAGATCCTACGATGAAAGGGGTCTACTTATTCTATATAGAAAGTGCTACCAAAAACAAGATCTACAAGGTGCTGATAAAATAAAAAGGACTATGCCTGGGGATAGTGAAAGCTTTTCCCAGGGTAGTATCCTCTTACCCCTTTGAAGAGCTGTTCTATACGTTCTAGATCCGCTTCTACATTATCTGTAGGCCAGATCAATTCGTCAAAGCGGAACTCCTTTTTTTCATAATCCAAAATAGCAGGGACTATAGGAATCTTAGCCATTCTAGCGATATGATAAAAGCCGGTTCTGAATCTCTCTACTTTCTTTCTGCTTCCTTCAGCTGCAAAGAGCACTGACAACTTATCTGTACTATCAAACTTCTGGACGACAGCCTCCACAAAATTATTAGACCTAGACCTATCTACTGGGATTCCTCCCATAGGCTTTAGTATCCATCCAAGAGGAGGCTTAAATAAAGAGGCCTTACCTATATACTTGACATCATCACGTATGATAGATCGCACCATCACACCTAAGGGGAAATCCCAATTGGACGTATGCGGTGCTGCTACTAGTATCTTTTTCTTTATATCTCTGGGATAAGGCCCTGTAACTTTCCACCCCATAAGCCTCAGCACCAACCTACTTATCATATTAAACATGCCGTCAAAGTACTAAGTTTTTTACCAAGCATTAGCAATTATCACTACACTAGACCCTATCTTATGACAAACTTCGCAAGCAGATTAAACCAATTGATTTCTATTCGGTCATAAGATTAAATGCCACTATTGAAAAAGGATATAGATAAGCAGATACTGAAGCAGTTAGAAAGTGATCACACTTTTGATGCTGGTTTTAGCTTGCTTATCCAGACTTATCAGGAGCGGTTGTACTGGCATATAAGAAGAATGGTCCACCTCCACGCAGATACAGATGATATTCTTCAGAACACTTTTATTAAGGTCTTTAAAAATATCAAAGGGTTCAGGACGGAAGCTGGCTTGTATACCTGGATGTATAGAATAGCAACGAACGAGACAATAAATTTTCTAAATAAGAAAAAGGATACCGTAGATCTAAAGACACTGAATTCAGCAACCAATCAGGAAAGTAAGGCCGCACAATATTTTGATGAAGATGAAGCGCAGATACTCTTGAAGTCGGCAATAGAAGAGCTACCACAAAAACAAAAGATCATATTCAATCTTAGGTACTATGATGAGATGCCTTATAAAGAAATGTCAGAAGTGCTCGACACCTCTATAGGTGCTCTCAAAGCTTCATTTCATCATGCGATGAATAAAGTAGAGCAATATCTAAGAGATAATTATGATTATGCAAATGGTTAAGAATGAATAAGAAAATACCTAAGGATTACTTTAATAAATTTCCAGATCGGTTATCTAGTAGAATAGAAGCCTTGGAAGAAAATATAAAGGAGAGTGCGCCACTATTGTATAAGATCGGTAAGGCAGAACCTTATCAAGTGCCTGCTACTTACTTTGATCAATTGAAAGCACAGATAGAAAAGCAAACATCAGGTCCTAAGGAAAGAAAAATAGGCCTCTACAGATGGAGTTCCATTGCAGCAATAGGTGCTTTGCTAGTAGCTGCCATTCTTGTCTTTAGTTTGCAAGACAAAGAATCTGAAGATGGTCTGATGGCTAACCGCGTTATAGAGCACATAGAAAATGACCTGGACTATGTTGATGACGAACTGCTCTATGAATTAGTCACCCTTGAAGAGACAGAAGAGTTGTCGGAAGACTTGGATCTATCGGAACAAGAAATAGAACTTTATTTTGATTACATATTAGATGATATGACGGACGAAGAACTGTCAGACCTTTTATAACAAAACACGATTATAAGACATGAAACAAATAGTTATTACGGGATTACTTTTTCTCTTTTCAGTGGCTGCAATGGGACAGCAACGAGATAGAGCAGTTGAGGAGAATATAGAATCCAGACGTATTGCCTACCTGACACAGTCACTTCAGTTGACTCCGTCAGAGGCACAAGACTTTTGGCCACTTTACAATGCTTATAAAAAAGAACAGAAAGCTCTTAAAGAAAAACACAAGGATAAAGCTGAGAGTAAGACCAAATCCTTAGACACAATTTTCGATCAAGATGCAGAGTACCTTGCTCTTAAAAAAGAATACTCCTATAAAATAGAAAAGGTCATTGGTACAGAAAGAACAATCAAACTACTCCGCTCAGATAGAAAGTTTAAAGAAAAACTTGTGCGAGGATTGAAAGAAAAAAGAAGCAGAAATAGGTCGGGTAGATAGTCCGTATCTGCTCATATAACAGCTGAATACAAGGTTTTAAAGGAAAACGGCGAGGATATTGAAAAATATTTTCGCCTTTTTTTATACCCCTAACTGAGTTATTAACAAATAGAGGAAATTCCATTTAAGACTGGGTAATTATTAGGTTTTCGTTGACTATTAATACACTAAGTATTTAGTAAAAGTATATATGAGACGGGCCTTTAACAATACTAACTAGCACGTACACATTAGCTAAAAGTTGATGTTTAATTTAAAGTTTTAAAAAGTTTAGGAACTATTCTAAAACGGTATATTTACAATAGAATTATAATCTGAACACCAAGCTTTTAAATGGAGAATAGAACGAAACGTGACGTATCGTTTTTGAATCTCGTTTCTGATTTCGAAACCAACTTTGAAAAAGGCAACTCTATCATATACGAAGAGAAAACCTTTTTAGAGATAATCAGATTCTACGAGGAAGAGTTACAATACGATAAGGCAGTTGAAGTCGCCGATATAGCCATAAGTCAATACAGCTTTAGATCTGACTTTTATATCATCAAAGCGCGATTATTATTTCAAACCAACTTTCATGAAGAAGCCATAGAGCTTCTGAACAAAGCAGAAAGGATTTCCCCCTATGAACACGATATATTGTTACTGAAGATTAGAATATTAGCTTTCCAAGGAAAGATCGCTGAAGCGAAAGATATCCTAGAAGATATGAAGAGCTATGTGAGCGCTTCGGATCTTTCGGATCTTTACCTCAGTGAATCTTACATCAACGAGTTCATGCAGGACTACGATCTGATGTATGATAATCTGACCAAGGCTGTAATCAGTGATTTAGAAAATGAAGAAGCGATAGAGCGATTAGGATTTGCAGTACAACTTTGTAAGAACTTCAAACAGAGTGCTGTCTTCCACCAAACGATACTAAACGAAAATCCGTTTAACTATCTCGCATGGTATAATCTCGGACATACCTTGACTTGTCTAGGAGAGTATCAAGACGCTATCGATGCGCTAGAGTATTCTTTTATCACGGAGCAAAATTTTGAAAACGGCTATCTAGATTGCTGTGACATTTGTATCCAAGAGAAAGAATATGATAGAGCACTTAAGATTTACGAAAACTATGTTGAGATCTTCGGTATCAATGAAGAGGTCCTAATCAACATGGCAGAGTGCGAGTATCAACTCAATAATCTTAACAAAGCCAGAATCCTACTGAACAAACTACTCAAGTTAGATCCTTACAATGATGAGGTCTACTACAAGTTAGGTCTATGTTACAGCAAGGCTGAAAAGTGGAACAAGGCGATTAATGCTTTTCATAAAGCTATATTACTAGAAGACCAATGTGAGGATTACTACCTTCAGATTGCGCATGCACATAATGCTGTCGGTAGTTTTGTCAAGGCAGAATATTTCTATGGCAAAGCTGTGGAGGTGGGACCAGAGCAAAGCATGTACTGGAGAGATTATATCAGCTTTCTCATCAAGATAGGTAAGAAGCAAGAAGCTCTAGAGGTATTTGATCAAGCCGATAACTTTACCTTCGGTGCCGACCTCCTTTACTGCAAAGCAGTTGCTCTACTCCTTAATGGAAACAAGACAGAAGCTTTCCAACTTTTCGAAGAAGGTCTTATCGAAGATTTCTCTCTACATACTTTAATCTTCGAAATCGAACCAGAATTAATGTTGAACAAAGAGTTATCTTCTATGATAACTTACTATAAAGAAGAATAGACGAACCGAAAGGACTTATTACTCAATCTTGTTTAAGGGCAAAAGAAATTAATTTTTCTCTTGCTCTTTTTTTATGTGGGTAATCTAGTTTTGCTTTATCCAAGTTCTCCTTTTATCAACTCATATCCGACCCTTAGATTCGACAAACGCATTACAGATCTCATGTAAAGAGAAGGGAGTTAAGGCCTAGTACATACATCTTTTTGAGTTTACAGTTCTAAGCTCTCTGCCAAGAGAGGTCTGAAACTTCAAAGAAGTTATTGGGGTGAATACCATTTTATCATTTTTCCCCTTTGTCAACTCATCCCCAGCCCTTCTCTTCAAAGAAAAGAGAGTTACAGGCTGGTAGATATATCTCTAGGAGTATACAGTTATACCTTCCCTTCCAAGAGAAAGCCTTATGAGTAAGGTTGTGGCTTACTTGAATTGGGTATAACCTAGTGCGGCACCGATGATTCCGGCATTGTTAAACTGAGAGGCGGGGACAACATTGTCCACGCTAGTAAGGTACTCAGAGTACTTATCGAAACGCTTGCTGATTCCGCCACCTAAGATGATCAGGTTGGGATAGAAGAGACTCTTTATATAAGTTAGAAATTCATTGAGCTCCTTACCGTATTCTTCCCAGCTTAGGTCTCTTCGCTTTCGGGCAGCATTAGAGACTATTTTCTCAGCGATCTTACCTTTATACTTAAGATGACCTAATTCTGTATTGTTTAAGAGTTTACCATCCTTAAATAACGCAGAACCAATACCTGTCCCTAGTGTCAGTAAGAGCACAGTTCCTTTTATATCCTTGCCTCGTCCAAAAATCACTTCTGCCATCCCTGCGGCATCTGCATCGTTTATGATTACTAACTCTTCTGTGAGTTCAGATCTCAAGAAATTTTCTATGGGATAATTTATCCACTGATCATTAATATTACTGGCAGTCAGTGAGTGGCCATTCATGATGACAGCCGGAAAGCCGACACCGATAGGTTTATCTTTCCAGTCAAAATGGGCTACCATCTCTTTGACGACAGTTATTATCTGAGACGGCGTAGATTCCTTAGGGGTTAGTAGTTTATGTCTGTCGCTGACCAGGACACCTTGTTCTACATCTACTACTGCTCCTTTGATTCCTGTGCCGCCAATATCAATTCCCAATACCTCTGCCATAGCTTAATTCAGTGATCTTGTATTAATAATCTTTATATCCTGTAAAGGCTTATCATACGAATCTGTCGTACTTTCCGCTATTCTATCTAAGACTCCGAAGCCAGAAACCAAATATCCAAAAACGGTATACTCACCATCTAATTGTGGAGCGCCACCTAGCTCTAAGTACTTGGTGACTTGATCAGGGCTATAGTTAAATAGTTTAGTAGACTCTGCCTTTTTCATATTGGATTCGCTCAGTTTTCTGCCATCTACAATATAGAACTGTGAGCCAGAAGAGGCTTTAGTGGGGTTCATGTCATCAGGCATACGAGCGGCAGCGAGTGCTCCCCTGTAATGCGGGTAGTCAGGATTTATTTCTTCGGGTATAGTAGGAGGGTTGTCAAATCGTTTGCCTCCAGATCGCGTACTATTGTCTCCTCCTTGGATCATGAAGTCGTCTATCACCCTATGGAAACTGAGTCCATTATAAAATCCAGATTCAGAAAGCTCTACAAAATTTGTAAGATGCCCGCTGGTTTCCTCTAGGAGTTCCACGATAAGATTACCCGCTGTGGTTTCTAGTAGCACCAGACAATTGTCAGGAGCCTGGATAAATACTTCTGAAGTCTGAATGGCTTCCTTAGTGCCTTCCTTGGACTTAAGCTCTATGATATATCTGCCCGAAGAAAGAAACTCATAAGTTAGGTGCTCATCTGAAGAAACTTCTTCACCATTTATAAGCCATACGTACTCAGAGGCATTCTTTGACTTATTCTCAAAGTAGAGCTTAGCAGGCACCTTAGGAGATCCCTGTATGCCTTGTTCAAATGCTGCAATAGGAGATGAACATTGCCAAAAGCAAAGGCAAGTAAAAAATAGTAAGAAAACCTTCAAGTCTTGGTTACTTCGTTTTGGATATTTTCATAGTAACATCCGTGACAGGTCTGTCACCAGGTGCTGTAGGCGTCTCTGCAATCTTGTCGATTACTTCCATACCTTCTACTACTTCTCCAAACACAGTGTACTCACCATCTAAGAAGATAGCGCCACCATCTTTTTTGTATCTCGCTCTATCATCAGCGCTATAAGTAATTCCTTTTCTCTGTGAGAACTGATCCATCTCTGCATCAGTTACAGGCTTGCCATGTACGATATAGAATTGTGAGCCAGAAGATTTCTTTTCAGGATTCTGAGTACGTGCCGCAGCCAGGGTGCCTTTAAAGTGAAAAGCGCCAATCTCTGCAGGTACTTGATACCCAGGACCGCCACCACCTAATCTCTTACTCGCTGGAGCCCCTTTAGATTCAGGATCACCGCCCTGTACCATAAATCCATTTATAACTCTATGGAATAATAGGCCATCGTAGAAACTCTCGTCTACTAACTTCTTAAAGTTATCTCTATGCTGAGGAGTAGAGTCATACAACTTGACCTTCATATTCCCCATCTCTGTCTCTATAAGGTATAGCTCTTGCTTAGGTGAGCAAGACATCATTAATCCTAAAATCGCTGCAATAAATACTAGTTGTTTCATATTCTTTCTTTATTCGGGCTATTCTTCTTGCCCTGATTCGTCATTCAATTTTACAAAATATTCGAGAATACTGGTTTTCAGTATGCTTTCCTGTTCTTTTAAGCCTTTTACTTTAAAAGGTCTATCGACTTCCCAATGTGGCCATCCATCCTCATCTCTACCTGCAAACTTGTAATAACCGCGCTGTTCTAACAGGGTACAAGCTGCCACATGCATGAGATCTCTTTTTTCCTCTTTTGAAAACTTCTCTTCTACTCTACCTAGTTCTTGGACCCCAATAAGGAACAAAATCCCCTTTAGATCTAGTAATGTTGGCGAATTAGTCAGCTTTTTCAGACGGTGCCTCAATTGGAGCCATTGAAAATCAAGTTCCCATTCTTCCATTGTGCTGCAAATATATGGAAGTCAGGCATATAGCTCTATAAAAATTAGATGTATGGGGCTGTTCTAGCTCAATCGTTTTCCACATAAGCTCTTTTTGGACTTTTGACTACTGATTTATGGGATTGAGGGGTCTTTTTCTTTTCGACCTCAACGAAGTGCCGCGGAGAAATCCTCGTGCTCGTATGGCGCCCGCCCATTAATTGAAGCCTAATTGCAAAACCTAATGACTCATTACGAGAACGAAGATGCCTCTGTTCCGCTCCGCTACAATCGGTATGAAAACGTCTTGAAGCCCACTTACAAAAACTTAAATGACTCATTGCGAGAACGGAGATACCTCTGTTTCGCTCCGCTACAATCGGCATAAAAACGTCTTTTCATTTCGACCAGAACGAAGTGCCGCGGAGAAATCTTCGTGCTCGTATCGGGCCCGCCTATTATTAGAAACTCTGTTTCAAAACTTAATGGCTCATTGCGAGAACGGAGATACCTCTGTTTCGCTCCGCTACAATCGGCATAAAAACCTCTTTTTCATTTCGACCAAAACGAAGTGCCGCGGAGAAATCTTCGTTCTCGTATCGGGCCCTATTATTAATTGAAGCCCACTTACAAAAACTTAAATGACTCATTGCGAGAACGGAGATACCTCTGTTTCGCTCCGCTACAATCGGTATGAAAACCTCTTTTTCATTTCGACCAAAACGAAGTGCCGCGGAGAAATCTTCGTGCTCGTATCGGGCCCTATTATTAATAGAATCTCAGTTTCAAAAACCTAATGACTCATTACGAGAACGAAGATGCCTCTGTTCCGCTCCACTACAATCGGTATGAAAACGTCTTTTCATTTCGACCTCAACGAAGTGCCGCGGAGAAATCCTCGTGCTCGTATGGCGCCCACCCATTAATTGAAGCCCACTTACAAAAACTTAAATGACTCATTGCGAGAACGGAGATACCTCTGTTTCGCTCCGCTACAATCGGCATAAAAACCTCTTTTTCTTTTCGACCAAAACGAAGTGCCGCGGAGAAATCTTCGTGCTCGTATCGGGCCCTATTATTAATTGAAGCCCACTTACAAAAACTTAAATGACTCATTGCGAGAACGGAGATACCTCTGTTCCGCTCCACTACAATCGGCATGAAAACGTCTTTTCATTTCGACCAGAACGAAGTGCCGCGGAGAAATCTTCGTGCTCGTATCGGGCCCTATTATTAATAGAATCTCAGTTTCAAAAACCTAATGACTCATTACGAGAACGAAGATGCCTCTGTTCCGCGCCGCTACAATCGGCATAAAAACCTCTTTTTCTTTTCGACCAAAACGAAGTGACGCGGAGAAATCTTCGTTCTCGTATGGCGCCTGCCCATTAATAGAGACGCAGTTCAAAAATTAATGACTCACTACGAAAACAAGGATACCTCTGTTCCGCTCCACTACAATCGGCATGAAA
>CAKZVK010000149.1 GCA_937921825.1 uncultured Saprospiraceae bacterium | reverse complement strand
TCCTTATTTTGCTCTGGCACAAACTCTACAGAATAAACCCCTGCCGATAAAAAAGAAACATCTAGTCTCTTAGTGCTGCCGATCTCTTTTTCGTGATAGACTATCTGCCCTTCCATATCTAGGATATAAACAGTTCCGCTTTTCTGCTCTGGTAGCTCTACCGTTATATACTCAGATGCAGGACTCGGATAGACATTAAGGTCTCTGCGCCACCAAACAGCCTCTCCAGCTATACTAATGATACTAGGGTCACACTTTTCTTCTTCATCTACACGGAAACGGGGGAAGTTAGGAAAAGAGCCGGTGGAAGATATCCTAGGCATCTTGATACCTTGCTGCACAAAATCACAGGCTGTGCCTTTCTCATTAGGCTTATGGATGACATGGAAAGAACGGCTACCGTTGCCTGGTCGTATGTATATCCGACAATCAGGTCCTAGGGCACTAAACCAAAAAGAAGTATTCAAGGGGTCATTCACCCCATTATAAGCATCAATAAAAACGCGACCCTCTTCTAGATTTTCTTCTTGGACGTCTACTTGCCATAAGCTATCCTGTATGGCTATATAGAGATACCTAGAATTAGGGCTCCACTCACAGGTACCGAATGTCGCAAACTCTGGCATAGCAAAAGGAATCTGTCTCAGATTAGATAAATCTCCTGTAAGACGATCAAAATCAAACAGCAGTAATCCATCATAATGATTAAATAAGCTATACATCGTTCCGTCAGGAGAAAATTTTGCGTCTCCAGAAGAACCAGTATATCTAGGGTCTAATTCAGGTCCTACTTGCTGAACTTTATCTAGTTCTATTCCAAACTCTGTAAGCAAAAAAGTCAGATAACCATTTTCTTTTATTGCAGGATTAATAATCCACCAATCCTTACCATTTATATGCGATATACTTGTTAAATAAGAATAGTGTAGTTCTCCTTCATAAAAAGGAATATTCTTACTTAAAACTTCTCCTAAATTATTATTAAAATTCATATTGATATATGAATAATTCAAATTTTTCCTAATCGTAATATTCTGTGTAGGGTCTCTATAGTTTGGCTTGTGTATCAAATAATAACCTTCTGAATTTCCTGGATCTGGAAGAATGGTAATGTCTTGTCTACCTGGATAACCGTTACCACAATCACCCAGCCAAAAACTATCAAAGAAGTTGCCTGCATTTATACTATCACCATTCATCATAATCTCATGGTTACGATTTGCCACAGCACAGCCATTCGTGTAGAAGAGTAGATTGCCATCCTTATCACAGATAGAAGCATTATTCTGATCAAACTCTAGTCCTGCTTCTCTGAAAGATGGCTCGAAAGGCTTGTTATTAAAATCAAACTCGCTGGCTTGGGTATCTGGTACAGACAAGTCTTGATCACTTCCAAAGGGCCAATAGTAGTCTCTTTTGTCTTGGCAGGAACCGTCATGGATTAAGAAAACAATACTCAGACTTACTAATAATAAATTCTTCATAATATGAAAAAGAGGTATGGGGATTACCCATACCTCATTATTTTTTATTTATGGTTAATAATAAATTTCTTCGTTTCTATCTTTCCATCCGTTAGTTCTATAGCTAGTATATACAATCCATTCTGATAATTAGCTGTAGATATTCGTTGCTTAGAGTTTCTAACTTTTTCTTTAAAGACTACTTTTCCTTGACTATCATGTATGCTAAGACGCTTTATAATTTCTAGAGGATGTGTCAGATCTAGGACTAACACCTCATCTGCAGGATTAGGCGATAACATCAGCTTGTAGGACACTATACTTCCTGCATTTCTTTGTCTTTCTTCCAGACTACCATGACAGTTATCAGGTAAGGTATAACTGTATTCAGAATAGGTATTCAATATACCTCTCGCCCATATAACCACTTCTCCATACTCTTCTTGACATAGCTCTGCTACATCTATTAGATCTTGGATTTCTGCACTAGAATGAGGTGTATGTAACGCCTCTCTTAATATCGCCTTGTAAGTATTTCTGTATAGAGGAAAAAACTCTCCTTCATCACATGGATCATCCTCATCACTGACCTCTTCCTCTAACCATATAGTCTGTGCTGCTGCTACAGCCTGCACCTGAGCGAGTACTCCACTACTCTCATCAACTCCTACTCCTCGCATCGCTTGCCTGAGTTCATATTCCGCTTCAGCTAGTGCTACTAGCTCGCAGTCAGGGATACAATCTAGTATTTGGATAGGGGCATGAGTTTTAAAATAGCGACCAAGTAGTTGCCTTAATCTGAGCCAATACTGATCTGGATCTAAACCTGCGATCATCTCACATATCACTGGAGGTGGTACAGGATCTAATCCTGAGCCAGCAAATGGATCACATGGAATGGCTTCGTTTGTAGCAGGTTCTGGCTTAAACAAGCCAAATAAATCAGTTTCAGGCTTGCCATTAGGATCATCCTCGTCATATATGAATCTGTTATTGGCTATCAAATTAGGAGAAAGAAAAGACCTAGATTCAGTGTCCTCTTGTTCAAACCAATTTTCATGAAACTTCTGCAATCCAATTTCTGAGCCTATGCTTACACTAATTCCATCCGTCAGAAACCGATTACATTGTATCGCTTGTGAGTCAGAAAGCATACCTACATTTAAGCCTACATTCTGATAATAGACATCATTATCCTTGAAGGTATTTTCTATAGAATTATAATTAAGAATCCCATTCACAGGTTCGTTTAGTATTTCATTGTTCATTATTTCATTGTGCATACCTCCAGAGACGCTGACCCCGTTTTCATAGCTCTCTGCCTCAAAGGTATTGTGATCTACTAGACAATCTTGTCCACTATATAATCTAAGACCTGTTTTTTGTCCAGAACCTTGTATTCTATTGTTACTAATCTGCATTCCTTGCGTGAGAAAACTATAAATGGCATCATCGTCATTTCCATTACTGGCAGAAACATCTACCCAGTTATCATAGATTTGTATTTCGTCTCCAATACTATTAAGTGCATAATTAAGAAAGATTGCTCTTTGGTCTGCATGTATAACATTATCCTTGATATCTGATTCTGACCAAGCCATATCTATTGCTACAGGCCCTTTACCGTATTGTGACAGACTTCCGATTCGGTTATCTTCTATCAATACTTCTACACTATTAGCTTTTACACCTTTACTAACATACCCTATGTTATTATGTTTGATAGTGGATAAGTTATTACTGTTTCTCATCTGTATGCCAGTATCACAATGATCAAAGATATTCCTTTGGATGTCTGCATTACTTTGAGCCATTCTGATGCCGTAAGTACAATCACTAAATATATTTTCTGAGCCTGGCTCATCGTCAGAGATCAAGTTTATATTCTCTGCTGATATCATCATAATTCCTTTATCACAGAATTGAAATTTGTTATTGAATATTTCTTGAATGTCTGCATCACCTAAGATTAGTATCCCATTTTCATTAGCTGTAAATAGATTGTCATGGACAATTAAGGTTGCTCCATCTTCTAGGGTTATCCCAGCCGACAGTTCTCCAAACTGACAATATGAAACATCCAAAGTGCCTCCCGATTTCACCCTTATGCCTTTGCCTCTTTCTGGAGGAAAACATGGTACTGACTGTATATCATAGTTCCACATACTTAAAGTAACACCATTTTCAACTATTATGGACTTGTTGTCTAATAAGTAGATTACTTGGTTATCTGATTGTGGTAGCCCATTCGGATTTGTGCTACCGATAAATTGAAGGTCCTCATCCACTATTATATCATCTGCGACTTTCAAATTGACATTAAAAAAAAGGGTTCCCAAAGCAGCGCTAAAAGGAAAAAAGTCAGAAGCATTATTATTTGGTGCTATCACTGTAGGTATAATCTCAAGAGTAGTATTTGTACTAATATCAAGGAAAATCTGTCCTATTTTGTCAAGCTCAGGGCAATGAACATAAGACCCACCTTGAAAAATGTAAGTTTCTAGCCTATAGCCAGAAATACCCGATAAATCAGCTAATACATTGCCAAGAAACTCATATTCTAAGTCTACCTCAAAAGAGCCTAAGGCATTAGGGACAGTCGGAAGAGTTAACTCAAATTCAGTAACAAAATTATTACCCGATGTAGATTCAGAAATGGAAGTAATAAGATTAGAATTATGATCAAAATATCTTACGTCATTAAGTGGGTTATTAATGTTAGGGGCTGTGTTAACGGTTGAGTGAAATAACTTGAACATCATTTTTTGTTCAGGAATATTCTGTCTAGCGATTTCAAACTTAAAATGTAAGAGAGGAAAATCAGAACAAAGATTAGAACTTACACCACCTGGAGGCGGATTAAAACCATAGTCGATTATATCAACTTCACCAAAACAGGGCTGAGACCACGCTACTGTGGAAGTAAACAATAAAATAATTGCAATTAAACTTTTCATTCTTTAGTTTTTTTTGTCATTAAAAAAATCAGGTACGAAAAGAGAAACCTATCTTTACAGCCTCGTTTAGACTCGGGATCGAGGGTCTGCAACTCATACATGAGCTATGTGGGCTCTCTTTTGTTGTACCCATAATTATCTTGAAGCACCAACTGATGCTAATAATCATTTACCAACCTTATGTATTAAAGCTTTTTGGTTGTAGTAGTTCCTAGCTTACTGAAGCACTAATCTTGTTCTATCGGTTACCACTACCTTACAATAATAATAATAATAGGGCTATAATTGATAAGAAGATTGGCTAAATCTCACATATAGATTTTTTGTATTACACTATTAACATTCTATAAAAATCTGACTACTAATTTCGTACACAATAATGGAGCTTACCTGTACTAAATTTGAATACTAATAAATTACTACAAAAACATAATCCAATAAAGCTCTTATCCCACGATACTCAAGGTATATAACCCCAATTGGAACCTACCACATTATATCAACAAATAAACAAGGTGAGACTTTCAGTTCTACCTTTTACAAAATGTGAATCCTAGAATATGTAGAATAGACACTGATTAACACGTATACAATTAATATATTTATACGTAAATTAATTCGGTGGATAAGAAATTGACATTAAGCTTAAAAAAAATAATTGAGCAAACTAAAAAGTATGCCAAGCGAAATGGCACAAGTCTTTCTAAGATGATTGAAGCTTACTTTCAATCAATCACCAATGCTGAACAAGAAAAGACAAATATCAAAATAACTCCCTTAGTTGAAAGTCTGTGTGGAGTTGGGGAGTTGCCAGATGGATTTGACTACAAAAAGTCTAGAATAAAATATTTAGAAAGAAAGATCAACTAGTGAAAACTTTTATTGATACAAATGTAGGTGATCTGATGGAAGATGTGCTAAGAATTCTTAGCTCTGCTACCCTCTAACTCCCTAAAAAGACCACCGCCGCCATACTCTCATTTCAAATTAAGGACAACAAAAATTATAATTCGATGAGGGAAGCTTTCCCCTTCAGGGGCTAGGGGTAGCGCTGGCTAATCTACCCACGATGGTCGAGATTTACAACCTCCATCCAATATGAATGAATCAGAAAGCCTGAATCATGAAGGAAGGAACAGTTGTTCTTTTAGGAGTAAGTACGTAAGAGAGCTACTCCACTACCACTACCCTCCTAGTATGCACTACTCTCTCCTTATTTTGCTCTGGCACAAACTCTACAGAATAAACCCCTGCCGATAAAAAAGAAACATCTAGTCTCTTAGTGCTGCCGATCTCTTTTTCGTGATAGACTATCTGCCCTTCCATATCTAGGATATAAACAGTTCCGCTT
>CAKZVK010000148.1 GCA_937921825.1 uncultured Saprospiraceae bacterium | reverse complement strand
AGATACTTGTTTAGATACTTTAGGCTCTTCAAAATCTATAATAGAAGACAAAGGTAATATCTATTTTGTTTAGAGATAGGGTAGTAATTTATTATAAATAGAATCACTGATCACCTTGACATCTTTGAGTTGCTCAGGCTTGGTGTAGTCGCCATGGTGCTTTCTGTAATTATAAATGACTTTGGCTTTCTTCCAGCCTAGGTAAGGATGTAGAGCTAGACTGTCTAGACTACTATTCAAGTTGAGTTTTCTAATTTGAGGTGTTATACTGAGTCTTGCTTCGTTTTTGATCAGGACTTCTTCCTCTACACCATAGACTTCTGTCACCTGAGACAAGCTATGGAAACCTCCAATATTATTTCTGAATTTCACTATCCTCTTAGATAGTACAGGACCTATGCCATAGAGGGACTGCAGGGCCAATGTATCAGCAAGATTAATATCAACTATCGGTCTGCTTTTAGCTTCGTACTTTTTCTTTTGGAACGCTTTCTTTTGATAAGATTTTGTGCTGTCGGGCTTGTAGGTTTTTCTTGCTCTTCTTTTCGGAGACGTTTTCTTTTTCTTGATGCTGCAGTAGGGGAGTAAGGCCTGATAAGTTTTGTCTTCTAGACTGTATATCTTTTGTAAATCTGTGCAGTTATAAAATTGTCCACCTTTGGACTGGTACTTTATAATATTAGATATAGTCCAAGGTTTTAAGCCCAGTTGAATCCATTTTAGACTATCTGTAGCATTGGGATCAAAGTTCTCATACTTGACTTCTGTTTTATAGGCGCTGTAGCTTTTCTTTTTCCTAGGCTTACTTACACGTTTTATAAATCGCTTAACGGTATCTAGCTCTTGCTCGGTAATTAGATTCTCAATATTTGTCTGTGATTCTAGGACTGGAAAATCTGGTTTCATCATTAGACTATAGATATAAGACCCCAAAATGAGTAAGAGAAGAAATGCTATTGCTATTCTTTCAGATTTTCTAAATTCTATTTCTTTACGGGCTTCTTTCATTATATGTAATATTCTAGGGCACCATCATCGGAGGTGACATGTACAGGAATATTTAATTTTTGAGCGATCTTTATCAGTTTGTATTTTTTATGGCCTATCGTTCCATCTAGTACCAAGAGTTTTATATCTAGATTTTTGCTCAGCTTATATAAGTTCGAATAAGAGTCTTTAGAAATGACCATTAGGTCTATAGGCTTAGAAGAAGTTTTTCTTATGACTTCTTCGGTAGGATACAAGCAAAGTAATTTGTCATCTATGAGATGAAAACTTCCTTGGCTTTGAAAGTTGAGCTCTTTGTCTGAGTCGATTATTCTTTGGGATATTCTATTGTTGAAAGTTGTGTAAGTAATTTGACTTCTATCATTGATGATGGGATAGATTTCTTTGAGATAACCGTCATAGAAGACATCAATGAGGCTTTCGCTGTAGATGTCATAGACAACAAGTTTTCTCTCCTTTCTTATATGGTGATTTTCATAATTGTGGAGTAAGGACTGTGTAAGTGTGAATATCAATAAGGCTAAAGTAAAGATTGACTTTCTCAGCACTAGATGTAGTACGAGGCTTATCAAAGCACCATAGATAAGTATCAATGACGGAGTTGATAGCCATAACCCGTCAGCACTGCAATAAGGTAACTTTTGTATAGAGAAAATTATCTCATTGAAAACTATGAGTAACTTTTCGAAAGAAATCCCCACTAATTTTGAAAGGAGGTTGTCCTGACCAAAGATTAAGGAGCTGCAAAGTAGTAGGAGACCGAGTCCTAGTATAATGAATGCAGCAGGAATTGCAACAAGACCTGTCAGCCAAAAGTAAGTTGGTAGTTTATGAAAGTAGTAGATCGCTAGGGGAGAGACTAGAAGCTGCGCTGAGATAGAAACGGCTACACCATTCCATATCTTCTGTAGAAATTTATTCTCCGGCATATACCATCTCTTTACATATGGATAGAAAAAGAATATTCCACCCAGGGCTAGAAATGAAAACTGAAAGCCTGCTTGGAATAGATAGTTGGGATTGAAAAACAGCATCAGTAAGGCAGCTCCTGATAGTACATTATAGGGGTTAGCACTTTTGTCAAATGATTTTGCAGTAAAGAAGAGGCTGAACATTATAGCCGATCTTGTTACTGCAGCTGCTGCGCCAGTAATAAAAGCAAATGACCAAATAGCTGTCAGGCAGAGGATAAGCTTAGTCAATTTAGAGTAAAGACTCCGTCCTCTAATAAATCTTAGCAGCTGAAAAATGAGCCAACTTATGATGCCGACGTGTAGACCACTTACAGCAAGCACGTGTACTGCTCCAGTATCTGTAAATGCATCATAGAGCTCATTGGTTAGGAGGTTTCTTTCCCCTAGTACCATGGCCGCAGCTACAGCAAGCGCATTACTGTCACGTATATGATGGCTAAAAACATTATTGCAGAGGTCACGAAATTTAGACGCCTTTATTTTTAGAGTACTTTCCTCATTAGCTAAGATAAAATAGGAGCTACTGTCTAGGTGCATCCTATGGTAGATACCCCTGTAGTTTAAATATTTCTTGTAGTCGAATACTTTAGGGTTTGTGTTTTTCTTTTCTATAAAGTAGTTGCTTTTGCATACTACACGGGATCCGACTGATATTGGTTTATTTATTTGTGGTCTGAAGTAGACCATCATTTTACCCGTGCACCTGTGTAAGTTTTCTAACGAGTTGCCAGAATATGTCACCTTGCAGATGGCTCGTTTTTTCTGTCCTATATTCTTCACTTCTAATACTGAGAGTAGATGTATTTTGGACTCAGGTATCATGGAAAAGTGGGAGGATGAGTTCAATGCATTCCTGAGATGCATTTGCATGACCCCTGCATAGAATACTGTAGTAAGGAGCATCATTGACTTCAAAGTGGTATGCCGATCTAAGAGGTAGAGTAGGAGCAGACAAGAACCAGTCAAGAAAATAGAAAATGAAACCGTATATATGTCTAAGGGGAGAAAATAGTCACCAAGATAAATGCCAAGTGTATAGGCAAAAGCAAGTTTGAGTAGGGGTATGTTTTTTATACCTAAGGGCATCAATGATCTATTGGATTACAAGTAACCACATTCATATACCTATCTTAAATTACAGCTTTTTCTAGATTCATAATAGCAAATGACTTACATTTTACCATTATTAAATTCTATTCTGAATTATAAGATTGTCTAGTGGGGCAAACTAACTAATAGGTCTTATATTCATCATTGTTTACATTGAGAGAGAATTGGAATGAAGGCTATAATTGTTATTGTATTTTGGTTGCTGCTTGGATTACTTTACTGGCAAGCTGGCAATGTATGCTGTCCAAACATGGAAGAAGCGGTGAAGCAAATTGGTGCCAGCACCTCGTCAAACAACCATAACTCTGGGATAGGCATAACTACAACAGAACTGGGTAAATTGAATGCCGCTCCACTAGATTTTGAAAACTCTTCTGTCATTTATTCTAGGAATGACTCTTTGTCTTCTTTGATAAAGTATCTCCAAACTCAATTGGCCAATGGGGCTTCTATTAATATCGTCGGGTTAGCTACTGGTAATAATAAAGAGGCTGCAGAACTAGCCTTGCTTAGAGCTAAAGAGTTTCAAATGATGCTCTCGGCTAATAATTCCAATAGTCAACTGAGTACAAGATTTCTGTCAGATAAAGATGCCTCATCCGAAAGGTATGTTTATTATACCCTAGAAAATGAACTACCTGAAGCGAATCTTACTACAACTGAGCAAGTAGGCATGAGAGTCTTAGTTGAGGGCAAAACCACTTATCTATTCATGGATAGAGAGCTTGACTCTAAAAAAGTTGACAAAGAAGTTATAAAGGGATTACAAACTATCAGTAATAGACTGCAAGGTAACTTCTGTTCAGTATCTATGATTGCCTATTCTGATGATCATAAAAAGGCCAGACAATGGATAAGATATGCTAAAGACTATCTTATAAGGGCAGGAGTAATTCCTAATAGAATATCAAGTAGAGTAAGAACGACGGATAAGAATCAACACGAAGTTTTGGAAATTAAAATTCGAGATTAGAAATGATGGTATTAAGTATTATAAATGACTTTTGTTCTTGGTGGCTATTTTGGTGGGTAGTGCCTTTTCTCTTAGGCTTATTACTTGGTGCGGCTTTGTGGAGAAAGTATAAGAATAGAATAGGTGAAATTGAAGACATCTTACGTAGAGAAAGAAATCACAACCATGAGTTACAAAGAAATCTTATGATTAGCAAAAATGAAAGTACAAGTTTGAATAACAGAATATCAGACCTGGAATCATCTAATAAAAGTTTATCAAAAGAGTTAGCCACCAAAACAAAATCAACGATCGCCAGCACTAATATAATCTCTAATACCAGTCCCAAAGTTGTGGCAACTCCTGTATCTAATCAAAAGCCTGAATTTAACTATAAAAAAATAAAACCTACCAATCTTCAGATAGTAGAAGGAATCGGCCCAAAGATGGAAACCCTTCTCAACGAAAACGGTATAAAGAAGTGGGACGATCTTTCCAATAAATCAGTGGGCGAACTGAGAGCCATTTTAGATATGTATGGTGGACGGTATGATATTGTGAATCCTTTGCAATGGCCTGAGCAAGCCAGACTAGCTAGTAGTAAGCAATGGGATAAATTAGTAGCCTTTCAATCTGAGGATGGATCCGCTTCCAAGTTTGAAAAAATCTTGATGAAGCTCGGTGCTAAATAATCTTCAACTTTTTTAGTCTGACGCTGTTTTGATTATATATGTCAGATAAACAAGCATATTTCGGCGGAGGCTGCTTTTGGTGTACAGAATCAGTTTTTCAATTAGTAAAAGGAGTAACCAAAGTTACTTCTGGTTATTCCGGTGGTAATATAAAGAACCCTACCTATAAAGAAATTTGTACAGGTCTTACTGGTCACGCAGAACTTGTCCGTATTGATTATGACGAGACAGTCATCAGTTATGAGGAGTTATTAGGAATCTTCTTTACTACACATGATCCCACCACGCTAAATAGACAAGGCGGAGATGCCGGGACACAATATCGTTCAGTGGTCTTTTATGAGAGTGATGAGCAGAAAGCACTTGTCGAAGCTTTTATCAAGGACACAGCCTCCGAGCTCTGGGATAACCCAATCGTTACACAAGTGGCACCCCTAGAAATATTCTATGAGGCCGAAGCATATCATCAGGATTATTATAAATTAAACCCTAATCAAGGCTACTGCAGAATAGTCATAGACCCCAAGGTGAATAAATTCAAGTCTAGCTATAAACATCTATTGAAGTAAATATGTCAGATAAAAAATACAATACCCTCACACCAGAGGAAGCCTATGTTATAGAGCAGAAAGGAACTGAGAGACCCTTTACTGGAGAGTATGATAAACATTTCGTAGAAGGCACCTACCTATGTCGTAAATGCGATCAAGCTTTGTATACTTCCAAGGCTAAGTTCAACTCTGGATGTGGCTGGCCAGCCTTCGATGATGAGATAGAAGGAGCTGTAACTCGAGTGCCTGATGCCGATGGTAGAAGAGTAGAAATAATCTGTAGTGGATGTGAAGGACACCTAGGCCACGTCTTCGTCGGCGAAAGGCTCACCGAAAAGAACACCAGACATTGTGTCAATTCTCTCTCTATGAGATTTAAGCCTGCTTAGCTAATTCTTTGTGGAAGTCACTATCCCATGTGGAGTGAATAGCTCTAATAGTATCATTGGTCCATTGTTCTGCTTCAGCGGCTATCTCCAGACCATCCTTATGAGTTATAGGATCTCCAATCCGAAGAACGGCTTCAGTTCTAAGCTTGCCAAATTGCCTGAAATGGTGACCCATCAAAGAAGACTTAAACCATAGGTCTTTTTTTGTTTTATACTCCAGTACGATAGGGACTACAGGTATATTATGCTTAGCAGCTTCTATAAAGGTGCCCTTCTTGAATGGTAGGGTATTCAATTTATTAGAAGTCGTCCCTTCAGGAAAGACAAGGATGTTCTTTCCTTCTAAGAGTACTTCTGACATATACTTTCTTACAGCCGATCGACTTTCCTTGTTGTCTCTTTTGACATAGAGCACTCCTGTCATCTCTGCTCCCTTACTGATAAGAGGAAGGTTGGCTACTTCGGCTTTGGCAATCACATAGGCATCAATGTAGAGAGCGATAATTACAGGATCAGAAAAGCTGCGATGATTAGCGACATACAGTGCTACACCATCAAGTTGCTGGCCTTTTACCGTACACCTTATTCCTAGTACTGCTTGAGCAAATTGAACCCACATCCTACGAATTTTAAAAGCTCTAGCTGGCGTATTATCAAAGAAGAATTTTGCAGCAAGGGCATAGATAGGGACTATGATCAACAGACTGAGTACTATTATAAGTGCTCTGACAGCCGCAATAAGTAAATAGATAGGGTTCAACATTGAGTCCTCAAAATATTAATCTTTTGTGTGAGATTAATATCCTTTCTGAATAAAATATGATAGGCCTATTTCCAGAGCACCATTTCCTCTAGTTGTTCCATTTAGTTTGGAAGTATTTATTTCATAAGTGAATGAGCCTCCCCATTCCTCAGATAAAATCCCTATGGTAACAATAAGAGCATCATTAGACAGACCTTCTAAGGATCTTACTACTCTTGAATGCAGGGCAGCCTTGATGGCTACATCTTCATTATCAGGAAAGTCAACTTGAATGCCGTAGCCTGGGATCAGTTGTAGAGAAGGTTGCTGACTTATTGCATAGAGGTCTAGGAAGTGGGTAAGGGTTCTTCCTGTCTTTTTGCTGAGTTGAGCTGAAAACATGTTTCGAGATTCCAGTCTTTCCTGCATATCTACAAAACCATTATTTGGCTGGTTTATATGATGGCTCGAAAAGCCAAGGTAGATATTAAGGTCCTTCATAACCCTGTATTGCCACTTTATACCCAAGTCTATACTTGCAAAACCTCTGTTGTCCGTAAGATTCGTCTCGCCGCTAGATACATTAGATTCTACGACAAATTTCGTTTGGTCATACTGTCTAGAAAACCAGAGGTCACCCGTATTGATATTTGTCCTATTTATACTTACGCCTGAGCCCACAGTGAACTGGTGAAAACTGTGTCTATATGACCCGAATTTTCTTGAGTATGCTAAGAGTAAGCTGCCGCTATTCTGTTTGAGTATACTATTATTAGATTGGTCATTTACTAAATAGAGGCCCGCATGCCAGCTGTCTATAGAAGAGCCATAGAATCTATATTCTGCTTCTATTTCTGTGGTCCTATAGGCAGGACTAGAAATACTATTCCACTGGTCACGATACCTTAGGGCAGCTTTTCCTTCAGCCCCTTCATTGTTTAAGTTTGAAAAATTGGCTGGACTGAAGTACAAGGTATTCATGTCTATCTTACCAAAGTAGGGGTCCTGACCTTGAAGGTTGGTGACTCCGCATAGGAGTAGAGTAATATATAATAGGCAGAATTTTAAAATGGTAACTCCTTATTAGTAGATGAAGAATTATTTGATCAATGTCGTTTGACCTTGTTGTCTTTCTTTCTTGCCAGATCTCATTAGGCATTCCAAAGACCATACATATGAGTCTTGAGGCATTTCTTTTCCTTGGTAAGTGCCATTCCAGCCCTTAGAGGTATCTCCAGGATGAAAGTCTTTAGCTGAGAATAACAGCTCGCCCCATCTTGAGAATACTTCAAAAGATAGTATGGTTAGCTCAGGATCTCCCATCACATAGAGTAGATCGTTGACGTCATCTCCATTAGGTGAGAAACCAGTAGGAATACCAATCTTCCCATCTTCGATAACATTGACATTGAAAAATATTTCTGACTGACAGTTTTCCTCATCAGTAATCATCAATGAACCAGAAAATGAAGAAGTGACATTTGATATTTTCGGATCAGAACAGCTGATACAACTAAACATATTAATGTCTGGTGCATCCCATGTGTACTGCATGGACCCACTCTGATTCTCTATGGCTAGCTCTAATTGAAGGTCTTGGCCATAGATAACTTCTAAGCCACTCTTAAAAGTAACTTCCAGTGGAAGCGCTTCATTGAGTTCCACTTCAGTATCCACCAAGCAGCCATTACTATCTTGTGTGGTTACAAGGTAGTTGCCAGCTTTCAAATTGAGGAACTCATTAGAACTGGTAAATTGTGAGCCATTAAGACTATATCTATAAGGACCCTGTCCCTGTGAAGAGGATACAGTGATTATTCCGTTGGCTCCTCCTTGGCAAGAAACATCTGTTGTTTCTACAGAGCTTTTAATTTCTTCATTGGTATCTGTGATCTCGAAGGCTTCTGTTTCCGTGCAATTGTTATGATCGGTAACCGTTACACTGTAGTTTCCAGTTGATAGATCTGTAAGTGCACCTGTAGAAGCGTCATTATTCCAGATGAAGTCATATGGAGCGGTACCGCCTTCTGGCGTCACCACTATTTCACCATCTTCTGCTCTGTAGCACTTTATGTCAGTTTGAGTAAAAGGAAGAGTAAGCGGCTCTGGTTCTGTTAAAACGAGTTCAGCAATAGTGCTACAGTTGTCAGCATCTATAACCGTGACTTCATAGTTTCCAGCAGTGAGATTAGTGAGTTCCTGTTGGGTCCCATCGTTAGACCAGAGGAACTGAAGTGGTGTAGCGCCACCAGTTGTAGTAACGCCTACACTACCTGTATGATCTCCATTACAAAGTATCGGCTCTAGTATATTTATCTCAGCAGTTAGCTCGCTGGCCATGATTATTTCTAGCTCAAATGTTTCAGAACTACAAGAGGGATTGTTTCTGTCAGAAAGCGCTAAGCTGTAAGTCCCTACCACTAGGTTTTCTATATCTTCTGATTGTGCAGTCATTCCTGCAGGTCCAGTCCAACTGTAAATGTAATCCCCTGATCCTCCTGAAGGAGTTATATCTACGGATCCTAGAGTTGTATTGCCACAGCCTACATTATTGATGTCAGAGGTGATTTCTAGTTTCTCTATTTTAGGGACTTCTATACATTCTGTTTTAGTACAGCCATCTTCATTTGTTACTGTAAGGCAGTATTGGCCTGCTGCTAACTGGGTAAGACTTGTTTCGTTACTACCATTTATCCACTGTAGTACTGCGTCGCCTACATTTTGAATTTCTACCGTTATCGCTCCATCGCTTTCTCCAAAACATGAAGGCGCTTGGACTTCAGAAATAATGATTATTTCTTCTGGAGAGCTGAGCTCTACGATCTCCTTTTTCTCACATCCATCTTGGTCTGTGATCGTTACAAAGTTTTGTCCTGATTCTAGATTCTGTGGGTTATCTGTTGTCTCTCCGTTATCCCAAAGGAAATCAAAAGGACCGTTTCCATTGTCTACATTTACTATTACTGAACCGTCTGCTGCATCATAGCAGCTCAAGTTTTTAACCTCAAGAAATTCTACAGTAAGACTTTCTACCTGCAGGACTTCTTGTTCTCCAGCCACTTGACAGCCATTCTCATCCTCTATATTATATCTGATTATTCCTGGTGCTAGGTTGTCTAGGCTCTCACTTTCTTCTGATCCATTCCATATGATGGTATAAGGACTGACGCCACCTGATATATCAAAACTGGCAGAGACAACATTGCTTGCACCACAATTTAGAGGCTCTGATTGTTCATATTCTACAACTAGAAGATCAGGGTCTAGTATGTTGAAATCCATTACTGCACTACAGCCCATATTGTCCGTAACAGTTACTGTGTAAAAATTAGGGGCTAGCTCAGTTCTCACCGCATCTTCATTGCCGTTATTCCATGCGTAGCTGAATGGTGGAAAGGCACCTTGAGCATCTAGGCTGATACTGGCGTCTGCATCTCCTGAGCAAGTGATTGGTTTTACAACTTCATTAAGTTCTAGAGGTTCAGGAGACTCTACGGTGAATTCTTGCTCAGTAGCACAACCACTGTTATCTATGACCCTAAGAGTCCAGGTCCCTTGAGGGATTTCTTCAAATTCTCCAGTTGTACTTTCTATAGACTCAGCGTTAATGCTTATTCTATAGATGTAAGGTGCTGTACTGCCATCTACTAAGACAGTCAGTTCTGTTTCTTCCTGACTGGCACAGAGAGGTTGATTTATTTTTATTTCTGTTATTACAGGTGGGCTAGAGCAGGGTATAGTAGTACAAGTCGAAGATACTTCAGGACTGTGACAACCAGCAAAATTGTTAGCTCTAAACAGCACTGTTAGTGTTTCGTTTTCCAGTAGTCCACGGATGATAATGTTTCTCGCATCTATGACCTCTATTTCATCAAGGTTCTGTAAAGAGGTTCCTTGATCTTCTGTGCTGTACCATGTAATACCGTCGTCAAGAGAGTATTCATAGAAATCACTATGCTCACTTTCTGATATTTCATATTCTATACTTCCTGCTGTACCCGCGGTGCACTCTACGGTTATTTCCTCCGCTTCTTCAGTCACTTTGAGGTATACAGAGTCCACATATTCGCAGCCATAACTGTCTGCTAGTGTGATGTAGAAGTACTTTGATTCATCACTAATGCCTTCCGCAGTTTCGCAGTCTGCACAACTTAATTCTGCTGCAGGTGACCAGACATACTCAAGGTCATACTTAGGACTAAAGGAAATATGCCATGAGAATAGTTCTCCATCAAAGTCTCTTTCATCATCTACTATGAATAGGACATATTCCCCATTAAGTTCTGAAGTAACAGGGTAGAGCCAATCTTGAATAGAACCTTCTGGTTGATAGTCACCAGTATAGCTAGGATTGCTCAGATTCATTTCTCCTTCTGAGGCATTACCTAGATTTATATTGGTGGTAGCAGTCAATTTAAAGCAAGTCTGAATAAAACTGTCTTCTTGATCTTCATTATCTTCCCTAGCACCATTATCCGTACTTAATTCTAGTACTTGCATAGAAGGTGCACGGAGGTAAATGTCTAAGTCATTGAGTCTGGGATGCACTAAACTATCAATGCATATCTCTGCGATTAAATCTGGATTAAGTGGTATGTCTTTGAGACCGTTTACTGCGATACTGCTTTCTGAATGCTTCTCTGACTTAGATAGTGTCACGGACCGACTACTCTTAAAAGTCAGAGCATCATTAGGTCCAGAGTTATCGAGGCCTGCCTTCAGTTGAAAGATTTCTGATCTACAACTATAGATAGTATCTGGCAGATCTAAGGTTTCTAAGTTGTTATTATAAAGAGGCAAGATGAGAGTATCTATCTCGCAAATGCTTTTTCGGATCTTTAAATAAATGTACTCTGTGCCTTCATCATGATTATCATCTATAGGTGTGATACCTAAGTCTAAAAAAGAAGCACCTGCTGGTATGAAAAGATTCTTCGGTAGACTTTCGAAATCTACGCCTTCTTCAGCTGCATCTATGAGATTAGGACCACTAAGACATTCTACTTCTAGTGGAAAATCAACTTGGACAGGTTCTGGTAGATTTAGTCTAATATTTCCCTTGTCACATCCTTCTGCAAGACCACCATCTACACCTGGGTTATTGATGTCTATTGTAATTGTTCCAGTAGAGAAACTTCTCTCTTCCAGAAAGACGACGGAGTCTTCATTCTGGTCATTACCGTCACCTAGGACAATTTTTATCTCATAGGTCTCACAAGGGATAACTGCAGCTTGAGCAACAAAGACATCTAAGTAAGCATTAAGTGCAGGGGTCATTCCGTCTGCTACCTCATTATAATATTCGGCATACGCCAGTGATTGATTGGTTTCATCACAGGCACCATCTGCAAATAATCCAGCAGTTCCATTATTGACAGAGTTTATAGAGACGGGTAGATCTAAAAATTTATCTGTATCAGAGGGGTCTGGAATGAGAGCTATATTTTGAGATTCATAATTCCCTCCCCCCGGTTTCTTACCAGTTATAAAGAATCCGAATACATCATTCTTGTCAGCACATACAAAATCAGGGTATTCCTCTGACGCAAATACATATCTGAAACTGACAAGATCTGATGAAGGGACAAAAGAAATATTAAACTTCACGATGTCTACGACTTCTACACCAGCGAGAGCTTCCAGATCACTGTCCTGATAAGTCCATCCTGTGGTATTAGAAGAGAGTGGGGTATCACTATTATTTTCTTTGATGACATTCTGAGCATAACCTGTAGATAGGACGATTCCTTTTTCAAGGCCTATGACATCTTTTGCATTGTCAAATAGTCCAATGGAGGCAGCTTGCCCAGAAAATCTAGTGTCTACGAGTTCTATCCCATTTCCTAGGAAGACATTCTGAATGATATTGTCTGGAGTAATTGGCGCTACATTGCCTGGATGTAAGGTCATCTGTCCCAGAAGAATGTGACTGAGAGAAAGAAAGAAAACGATGCCTAAGACCCTACCATACATAAGGGTAAAATAACGACTTTTAGCTAAGTAATCAACGCGATTGGCCAATATTCTAGTGAGTTTCAAGACAGTTGGTTATTATTTCTAATACATGAATTATCAGTGGACTACATATTATGAAAATATCTAATGAGTCTCTAATCGTCGACTTACTCTATTTTTTCTATTAAATCATCGATAATCCCAATATTTTAGACGTAATAAGTATAGTTTAGACACTTATAATTTCTATTAATATAATAGCTACTCACATATGGGACAGTTTTTCAAATTCATATTCGCCTCTTGCTTAGGTACAATCTTAGCCATAGGAGTGATTATCGCACTTTTTTCAGCGATTGCAGCTATTATGGGCAGTGGCAAAAGTAGTATAGAAAGCGACTCGATATTGTTACTAGAATTTGATCAACCTATACCTGAGCTGACTAATAATGTGGCTCAAGATGGCTTCTCTTTTGAGCAAAGTAGAAATACGGGTCTGCATGAAATAGTAGACCTGCTCGAAAAGGCACAGTCTGACCCTAAGATCAAAGGTATCTTGTATAAATCTAGCCCGACCAATGTCTTAGGTACCGTCACCGCTTCTACACTGAGAGAAGCCATAAAAGAATTTAGAGACTCCACAGATAAATTTGTCTATGCTTACGGAGACTTCTTTGATAATACTTCTTATCTGCTAGCGTCTTCTGCTGATTCTATCTTTGCCAATCCCATGGGGATGTTAGATGTGAATGGGTATGCGGCTATGATTCCTTTTTTCAAAGGAGCGATGGAAAAGCTAGATGTCGAAATGGATGTCTATTACGCTGGGCAGTTTAAGAGTGCTACGGAGCCTTTTAGACGTAAAGACATGAGTGAGCAGAACAAGGCTCAGACCAGGGAATATCTCAATGACAACTTCGAACTATACCTAGATGAAGTAGCCAATTCTAGAAATATACCTGAAGAAAACCTCAGAGCCATCATCAATGAATTAGACTTTGATAATACAGGGAAAGCCATAGAAAATAACTTGATAGATGGGGTCATGCAATGGTATGAAGTAGAAGATCTTATGAGAGCTAAGCTGGGTATAAAAAAAGGAAAAAATCTACCTTATGTGGACATAGATGAATATGCATCCAAAACTTATCTCAGCAAAGGCACTTCCAAAAACAGGATTGCAGTAGTCTATGCAGAAGGGGCTGTGGAATACGGCAATGATAAAAGAGGTAATATCAATGAACAGACTTATCATGAAATTTTCGATAAGATTAGAAAAGACAAGAAGATAAAAGCTGTAGTACTCAGAGTAAATTCTGGAGGAGGTAGTGCTTTTACCTCAGATGTCATATGGACAGAAATGGAACAACTCAAAGCCAATGGCTTGCCTATTGTCGCATCCTTTGGAGATTATGCTGCTTCAGGAGGATATTACATTGCGGCTAATGCTGATAAGATTGTTTCTCATCCTAAGACACTAACGGGTTCGATAGGGGTCTTTTCTATGTTGCCAAATTTTACAAGTATGATGCGTAATAAATTGGGGATAACTTTTGATACTGTCAAGACCAGTCCCTATGCTATTGTCGCTTCTCCATTTTATAAAGCGAGCAAGGAAGAAGCAGGAGCTTTACAGGGATTTACGGATAAGATGTATGCTACGTTCTTGTCGAGAGTCGCAGAAGGTAGAGAAAGAAGTACAGAAGAAATTCATGCCGTAGCTCAGGGTAGAGTATGGACAGGTCAGAAGGCAGTGAGTAAAGGTCTGGTAGATGAATTAGGAGGCTTGGATAGGGCAGTAGAATTAGCTGCAGAACTAGCAGATGTTTCTGAGGATTATAAAGAGGTGAGCTATCCAAAAATCAAGAAAGAAATATGGGAGGAGCTTATCGTACAACTCGGAGCACAGACAGCCAAAGTCTTACCAGAGTCCTGGTTCAGGTCTAGATTGACTAAGTCGGAAGAGCAGATATATAAGGTGGTCAAGGAAGTCAAAACAGTATTAGGTTACCAAGAACCAATGGCAAAACTACCTTTCATTATTACCAATTAATATGGCAGAGAAGCTTCCTCTTTTTCCTCTATCCTTAGTCGCTTTCCCAAAGGAAAACCTCAATCTTCATATTTTTGAGCCTAGATATAAGCAGCTGATAAGGGAATGTTATGAGGAAGAAAAGCCCTTTGGAATCCCCATTTTCAAAGAAGGAAAACCGCTTCAGTACGGTACGGAAATGAAACTCTTAGAGATTTCCAAAGTCTACGCTGATGATAAAATGGATATCAAGACCTTAGGGTTGAGAGTCTTTAAATTACTGGATTTTCATCCTATTATGGGAGATAAACTTTATCCTGGAGGTGAAATAGAATTTTTGGAGGAAAGTGTCTCAGACTCCACTATACTTGAGTTTCAGGAGGTCATGCAGCTAGTAGAGCAGTTATATGTGGCGATGAACCTAGAGCTTAAGCTACCAGAATGGAGTAAGGAGTGGAGTATCTTCCAGATTGCTCACAAGTTGGCATTGAGCTTTGACCAAGAGGTGGAACTATTGCTGATTACAAGTGAATCCGAACGGCTCCGTTATGTGAAAGATCACTTACAGAAAGTGATACCTGTTATCCAAGAGATGAATGGCCTCAGAGAAAAAGTGCAGATGAATGGTCATTTCAAAAATGTCCTACCACCTAACTTTGATACTCTTTAGAATCTATCGTAGTTGAGATCTAGTTTCGCAGAGAAAATATGCGAGACTAATACACCAGAGACACTACCTATATTAGTCAAGGCATAGTCAATAGTTATTACTCCTAGATTCAATCCGAGTCCGATATTAGGTTGAAACTCAAATGAGGATTCAGCAGTCTCATTGATGATGCTTTGGAAATTTCCGACACCAGCTCTGATGGATAACATCTCATCATAGGTAGCTTCAAAACCTACCGTAGGATCTATCCCTAAGTTCTTTCCACTGAATACGCCAGATTTAGTACCATCTGATGATATTCTGACATCACCTTCTAAGAGGTAAGTCATCGGTCCTCCATTATCTAATTTGTAACCAGCTGCTAGGACTAATTTAGGGAGTGCTACTTCACTGCTAGAGACGGGTATGATATTGCCAGTTCTCTGAAATACTAGTTGCTCTTCTGCTGTCAATGAGAAACTCCAGAAGTTCCAGGTAGTAGAAACATCTCTAAGCATCACACCTAATTGGAGATTACCCGCATCATACATTGCTCCTAAGTCAAAACCAAAGCCAAATGCTGATCCGAAGGTACCTATAGATCTGTATATTACTTTTGTCGTACCACCTACTGATAGACCGTCAACACTTTTTATGTCCTGTGCATACGAGATTAAGAAAGCATAATCGGCAGCGGAGAACTCTTCTATTCTATTAAGATTGACAGAGCCATCTGGTCCTATTAAGTTTAGAGTATTAGGGATTTCATCTATTCCCATTCTTATCAGGGACATAGAAGCATAACTGTTCTTTCTAGAGTTGAATCTCTTGCCACCAGCGATGTAGTCATAGTTAGCAATACCTCCAAACCAAGAAGCATGCATTGCAGAGGCTTGAGCAGGGGCTTTTATTCTGGCTAGACCCGCTGGATTCCAGTAGGCTGCAGTAATATCATTAGTACTTGCGGCTACACTTCCTGCCATACCATGAGCTCTCGCTCCAACTCCTATGTTTAGAAATTCATTGACAAACCTCACATCAGCCTGCCCATGGGTATCGCTTATCAAGGCAAGTGAAGTAACAAGAGTGATTAGAGTCAATATTAAAGATCGCATCTGTAAGAATTTTAACCTTAAAGGTATTAAATATATATGTTATATGTAATAGACTGAATAGCAACAGGATGTGTTGTATGCCCAGCTTATTTCCCTTGATAGAGTAGAAGAAATGGAATGTTAGAATGGATAGAAAACGCAAGTTTAGCCCTATTATTTCAATAAATGCTGGATAATTAACAGATTTGTTACCTGCTTACTAAATAAAATCTGCTGCTAATCGGAGGCTAGTTGAATAATCTGAATAGGAATTCCTGATATATTCCTTGATTTGTATGGCTTCTCCCGTCCATCCCTTTACTTCTCTTGTCCATTATGTGTACGAGTTTCAGGCCTTCTTTGATCTGATCTAGGGAGTAATTTCTAGCTGCAGCTTTATACTCATCAGCAAAAAATGGATTCACTTTCACCTTGCTCGCGAAGGTGCGATTATCTGCCCGTTCGTATTTTTTGGCTACAAACAGCTTAGTGAAGTAATTATAGAGTGCGCCGACATGCATCTGGATAGGGTGGGCTTTACTATTTCTAGCGAAGTATTCTGTAATGCGGTAAGCTTTCTCTTTGTTCCTCTGGCCTAGGCACTTTTGTAATTCGAAGACGTTGTAGTCCTTACTGATGCCGACATACTTTTCTACCTGCTCTAGAGTGATCTCCGAGCCTGGACTTAGATTGAGAGAGAGCTTTTGTATTTCGTTGTTGATTTTGGAAAGGCTAGAGCCCAAATTATCTGCGATCATCTGAGAGACCTGCGGAGATATCTTTAGGTTTTTGGACTTAGCGATTTCAGAAATGTAGTTTGGAATCTGATTATCGTAAATTTTCTTGGTCTCTAGAATGACCGCATTCTTTTTTAGGGCAGCCCAGATCTTCTTTTTTCTCTTATCTAGATTTTTGTGTTTATGTGCAATGACTAGGATAGTCTGCTCTGAAGGTTGTTCTATATAGCCCGTCAGTTTATCGAGAGTGGACATCTCTTGGGCCTCCTTGATGATGACTATTCTGTGGCTTGCCATCATAGGGAATTGCCTCGCTTGATCCATTACTTGCTTGAAGTCCGTCTCCTTGCCATACATTACTACCTGATTAAAAGCTTTCTCTCCTTCATCTAGGATAGAGTGCTCTATATAATCCACCACCTCATCTATGAAGTATTGTTCTTCAGATTGTAAGAAGTAGACGGGAGCATATTTTCCAGCCTCCAATTCCTTCAGTATTGCTGTGTGATTCAATTACTCAGTTTATGCAGCGAAATTATGGATATTATGTAAGAGCATGTAATGGTTATTTCCTTATTTTGCTTTAATGGCTGATCAATCTGCCAGATTCTAAATTAGAATAACAAATGTCAACATACATAATAGCAATAGATCAAGGGACAAGTAGCTGCAGAGCTATGTTGATAGATGCAGAGGGGGCGATCATTGGGGTAGAACAACAAGAATTCACACAGATTTTCCCACAGTCAGATTGGGTAGAGCATGATCCCC
>CAKZVK010000147.1 GCA_937921825.1 uncultured Saprospiraceae bacterium | reverse complement strand
ACTATTGAAATAGGAGAGATAGCACCTTACATGGAAAAGGTAATATTGATTGACAGCTTCCTCATCTCTGAGGAAAGTGAAGTTTCCGTATCTGTATCCGAAGTGAATGGATTACAAGGCATAGGTGAGCCAATCTCAGCGACATTTAGTAAGCTTCCTATTATAAGCAGTATTGACAAAGATTTTGAGAATGATTCGATACAAATAATAGAAGGTATGTCACATGATGTCCCTACTTGGGCCTCAGTACTTAATGCTGAGGTATTAGAAAAAAATGCACCATTAGGTGGGTATACCGACTCAGAACAGTGCTTAGTTGTCAATTTTTGGCAATGGTCTAATCAGACAGGTTCAGGAAATCCTCTAGTAGCTTCTATTCAATTTCTGAGTCAGCTAGACGTAACGAATCAGAGCAGTCTATTGAGTTTTGACTACGCATACACTACCTGGGACGGATCCAATGATGTTCTATCTATCGAGGTATCTACTGATTGTGGTGACAGTTGGACCTCACTTTGGTCCAAGTCAGGGAGTGATCTAGCTACAGCTCCAGAGATTAATTCAGAAGATACTTGGTGGGTGCCAGATACATCTGATGATTGGGCTTCAGCAGAAGTCAGCCTAGAGGATTATATCGGACAAGTGATCAGAATTAGGTTGTTCTTAACAACAGATTGGGGAGATAATCTCTACTTAGATAACATCCGTACTCAAGGAGTTTCCTCTGTAGATAATCTGGAAGATAATATTAGTTTGGATGTCTATCCTAACCCTACTTCTGATATTATGAATATAGAGTTTAACCTAGAAACAGCTCTACCGCTTACTCTTTCTCTTTACAATCAGATGGGTCAATTAGTATTTCAGAAGATTCAATCCCAACCACAGTCTGGGTATCAAAGAATGATAATAGACACAGATAATATGAACGCTGGAGTCTATAACTTAAAGGTAGACCTAGGAGAAAACGATCTCGAACGAAAGGTTGTAATCATTAAGTGATCTGAAACTGTAATCGAATTTCTTTATCAAGAAAAACTATCTAATTAAACAACTATCTAATTAATTTCAAAAGTAAATCCTCATGACAACAAAGACATTTACAACACTGGTTACGCTAGTATGTTTGATATCATCAAGTAGTTGGGCTCAATTAGACTCATGCCAACTCCTAATAACAGGAAATAATTCTGATCATTTAGTAACTATGGACGGTCAGATAGAAGAGATTAATATAGGCAGTGGATATATTTACAATGAACTTTACAATAACTCTATCTTTTATTTACAATTTCATGATAATGCTAAATTAGATAGGTATGATCTACTCACACAAGAAACTACTACGATAGATATAGATACTACCGATGTACACTATTATATCAGTTTCAAAATAATAGACGACTCACGTATAGCTCTATTAAATAATAGACAAGATGAAGTTTATTTTATAGATTACGAAGGTAATTTTCTTATCGAAGTAGAGCTCCCTAATTCCACTACTTCTTGGCAAAACCTACATGCGGATATCCTTGACAACGAACTCATAGTATCAGAAAATGGTGTAAGAGAACTCTACGCCATAGATCTCGATACTTACGAAAGAAGACTCTATGCAAATTTGATCTCTTTGACCGATTTTGTGGGCTTTGTCAAAGTAGCTAATGACAGCGTCTATGTATCTACCAGATCTAGTATCTACTTATTGCCTGAAGGCTCTGACCCTGTGGAGCTCGTTAATTTAGATGGTGAGAACAATATTAGTGGTTTAGCTGTACGAGGAGAATATTTATTTTTTCAAACCAATTTTGGAGAAAATATCTATTATGCAAAATCACCGGATTATACACCAGTCGTTATTACTTCTGAACTGGGACGATTGGATTTGAGACTGTTGACATTGTATACTCCAGATTGTGTAGAAGAGAATAGTAGTACGGAAGAATTTACAAAACAACGTTTTAATATCTTCCCTAATCCTGCTTCCGATCAGCTCTGTATTACGGATGATTTACCTGGAGACTTTGAAGTCAAGATATATTCTACAAGTGGACAACTCGAGAAAAAAAGCAAAAACACTAAATGTATAAATATTGAAGACCTGAGCAAAGGCCTACATATAATAGAAGTGACAAGTGCAAATTCAAATTATCAATCTCAGAAAATAGTTATCGAGTAAAATGGATATTCACCCCAGTAAGTCAATGTTTTTGCCCTTCAGTCAGTCGGACGTGCTTATGGGATAAAAACTATGACACCAAAGTTAATAAAATCAAAAAGTAAGAGAAGCAAAAAATTGTAATGGCAGCCACCAGACATGGAGTTAGAGAAACTCTGGATAATATCCACGAATAGTAAGTGGCTTGGGTATACACCAATCAAGTAAGATAAAATAAGCGAAGATGGATCGGCTCATCGTATGGCTTCGACTCTTGCCTGTAGTAAAAGTTATCCATTTTGGATTCAGATAGTTTTAGATAGTTGCTTAACCTCATCCAGATCTTGGTCTCTCTTAAAAGCGCGGTAAATACTGCCTTAATCAAATATGCGCCTGGGTTCAAAAGTTTCATGGTTACTGTCCTCTACTACTTCACTTTCATAAAAATCTCTGCTTTCCAATCGATAGAACTACCGCCTTCATGTGGGTTATGATGATATTGTTCTATTATCACGGGTTCTACTTCCAGTTGATTTCTCTTGGCATATGCATGGAGTTCAAACCATATCCGATCAGATAAACTATAATTACCAAAGAAAGACCCTTTGACTGCTTCCATCGGCTCTACCACTTTGTATTTAATTTCTTCATGTGTTGGGAACTTATCTGTCTGTGCAATGGGGAAGCAAAAATCATATTCAATCTTACCCGTCTTAATATCCCAGTGCTTTATATGAACAAATGGGTGACTTACTAATTCTATATCATTTAGTAAGAGGAAACTCTTGATGTATTCGCTATTGCGGATCATCTCATCTGCTTTTTCGTCCTGAAGGCTCTCGATACTTACGTAAGCTGCATTTGTTTTTGGGAACGTAGCCTTACCCTCTATCATTACCCGGCTCTCACTAAGGTACTTTTCTACACCATTATAGAACTGTCCTAACTCCTTGTCAATAACATGTTTCGTTTGAGACTTGCCCAGTAGTTTTTGTAATCTCTCACTGATCTAATTTTCTTTATGATTGATGCCTATATATATCAATGAAGTAGAATCGTTCTTCTCCTCTATTTCCCAATCAAATGATAAGGGGATTGCTGAAAACTCTATCTCATATACTAACTTTTCAAAAGGCCGACGACTAATATACTTAGTACTAATGCCTCTACTTGTCTGCATATCTTTATTCCAATCTAAGGCAGCCTGGTACACGAAGCCCGGTGACGAATGGATTGTCATTTTCGCTTTATAGTCAAATGACTTAAAGAATAAATACCAAGTAACCGCAATTGCCAATGCGAAGACTGCGGCTACTACAATGATCCATCTACTTTTCATTTTATTGCGCTCTTCAAAATGCTTCATTGCCTCGAATTTTGTATACTTCAAGCTTACCACCATTTATAGCAACTAATAAATAGTGACCTCCTTTGAATTTAATTATTTCTAAATCCCCAACTTGAGTATGATAAAGATCTATACCTAGATTGTGAGATGAAACCTTACCACCAGATTCGACCAGTGAAATCGCAAGAGCATCAAGGTGTCCGTTATAAGGGGAAATATCTTTGGAATTTCCAGCGATTAATAATTGTGGACTTCCAGTACCAAGAAAGTCAAACTTGATCATCTTAGTAATGATAGATGCTTGTAGGCTTGAGTCCTCAAAGGCCACGAATTTGAAATGCCCATTAGAATTTTCGAGATACCCAGAGGCTAACTGATGGACCTCTAGCCGGGTCATCTTTTCTAGTAGGTCAGGCTTGAAAATATCATAAAGCTCTTGACCAGCGTAGCTAGAATAATCGGTATATATTTTTCTAAAATACGATAGTTGACTTTTAAGCTCATCTAACCAGATAGGGATATAATATTTCTCATTTTTTTTCTGTGGCTACAATAGTTTCTGGTGTACCGTTCTGATCTAGATCGCCATGAAAAAGGAGCATTGGAAATCTAGCATTGGCAGAATACTTTGAGTTTAATCCCCAATTACCGAGCACATAATCTTCATCTCCGTCTCCATCCATATCAAAGGGCAGAATGCTCTGCCATAGCCCATTGAGTGCTGAGAGTCCAACATCTTGCACTACAAAATCGCCCCTGTTGTTCTCTAAGAACGTAGGGGCCATCCATTCTCCCGCGACAATGAGATCCTCGTCTCCATCTGCATCATAATCCGACAATACAGCATCTTTAATCATACCTAGTTCTGAAAAAAGTTTCTCCGCATTTATTGAATATTTAGAACCATCATTCTGTAAGAGATAACTTGGTGGAATCTGACCAAAGTCATAAGATGTATAACTTGATCCTATAAATAGATCTTGATCACCATCGCTATCTATATCAGATGCTTTTATTACTGAAGTATTGCTAAATGCCTCTGAAGAAAGAGTCATGCTCTGCAATGTCGAATCAGCGTCCATAAAATAGCATCTATCTAGTAACTCTTTTCGCTTTCCCAGATACTCAAACCCCTGTGACCCCACTAGACATTCATTCCTTCCGTCATTATCCATATCTACGATCAGACAAGATTCGTCATTATAGATAGCCTCTTTTTCCAGCTCCGATTCTACTGCTAGCTGAAAACCTGTGCCAGATTGTAAGTAGATCTGGGCAGGCGTAGATCTCGAGTTACCTACGAAAATATCCTCAAGGCCGTCATGATTAATATCCCCAACGGCCACTGAAGGTCTTTGCCTGATATCCCATAGGGTATAAGTTTTTGCGTATTGTAATCTGAGAAACTATTTTTAGTATGATTATAAGATATACCAAGGTTATTGTCTACTGACTTGAATACGGTGGTAGAAGTAGGTCTGGAGTTCGCACTAGGGTAGACCAGAGACCTATCTATCTGACTGATGAATGTCTATAATAGTGCCTGTAGATATGCTGTCTATAATAGTCTGCACACTATTGTCTGGCCAGGTTATTTTTATGCTATCCACTTTCTGACCTCCCAGTCCAAAGGATAGAGTATAGTCAACAGAGGACATGAATCCCTTTGTAGGATTAAGCTGTTTGTATTGTGTACGAGCTTCTTGATAGAGCATAACCTTTGCCCCTATAGCTAGCGAATTCTGGCCTCTTGATTTTAACCTTATATTCAAGAAGGCCTTCGAGTCTGTCATGTTTTCGTAGATAAAAGCTTTTTGGTTTATATTATTCACGATCAGTTCTAGATCTCCATCGAGATCTAGGTCAGCATATGCGGCTCCATTAGAACAAGAACGCTTATCAGAAATACTCCTAGTAGCTAGCTCTACGAAGCCTATGTCGTCGTCGCCTAAGAATAAGTAATTAGGCACATCCCCAGTTGGCATAGCATTCATTGCCACTTGATCATCTGCTTTTTGTGCTAGTTGTTTTTTTACTTCCTCATTGTGAATAAAGTTAATGTAATCTAAATTATTAGGCCTATGAGGTATCCCGTTAGTAATGAAAAGGTCTTGATCTCCATCTAGATTATAATCTGCAAATAGTGCAGACCAACTCCAATCTGTCTCAGCTACACCAGAGATAATCCCCATCTCGTTAAAAGCCTTTCCTTCATGATTTACTTGTAGCATGTTTCTAGCGTACTGATTATGATATCCGAGGTTGTTCGTTTTGTATCGGTGCAAGTCCATACGATCTTCTCCTACAGAAGCTTTTGAAATTTTTTCTTCAGCGGCAGCCATGTCTAAGGTCAGTAAATCTAGAAATCCATCGCCATTGATATCGGCTACATCACTCCCCTAGAAAACCGACTCGTATGTCCAAAGAAAGATTTTGCAGCCTCTATAAATGTACCATCCTGCTGATTCAGATAGAAGTAATCATCTTCATGAAAATCATTGGATACATAGATATCTGTATAACCATCATTATTGAAATCAGCTAGAGCTACTCCTAGACCATAGCCCATAGAAGAGCCATAAATACCAGCTTCTTCTGAAACGTCTACAAATTTTCCGTTGTTGTTTTGTAACAGCTTGTCACCAGACTTCTCTGCATATTCTTTTCGTAGTTCTGCCTTGCCGTAGTTGTTAGGGCTATGTGTGGAATGATTAAGCAGATACCTGTCTAGATCTCCGTCATTGTCATAATCAAAGAAAGCCGCTTGGGTGCCTGTAGTTTCAAAATCAAGATTATATTCTCTGCCACTTTCTGTGAATGTCAAGTCACCATTATTGATAAAAAGTTGATTCCTTCCTCGTAGACCACAAATGCCAGAGACTGCACATACATAGATGTCCAGATAGCTATCATGATTAATATCTACCATAGTAGTCCCTGTCGTCCAATCAGCATTACCTGTTACTCCCGCCTGCTCTGTGATATCCTTGAATTCTAAATTTCCCAAGTTGAGATACAAGACATTCGGCCCTTGATTAGAAGTAAAATAAAGGTCTGGTAGGTTGTCATTGTTGATGTCACTAACGGATACCCCACCACCATTGTAATAATACATATAATCTAAGATGCTGAGCTTATCTGTAGGAGTCAGAACATTGCTGAATGAAATGCCAGTTCTATCTTCTGGCAGTAAGTTAAAAAGGTGCTCATCTGCTGATAATGTCTGATCCTCGCTACAGCTTACAAGAAGTGATAAGCTTAAGAGTAAAGAGAATAATTTATATGTAAGACTATAAGAGCCGTTTATCATTTGTTTTGTCCTAATATTAAAGTACTGGTTTCATCCTGTCTTAACTCTCCAAGCTGTACTAAGCAAATCTCCAAATGCTCCTGCATCATTAGAGATCTGAGGATTATCATCTACTCCAACATTAAATTGTTTACTTTCTTCCCACTTCAAATCAGGATTAGCAAATCTTGGAGCAGTCAATATCCCATTAGATTACAACAAAGGTTAATCCGAGGAGATGCGGAGGCTCTAGATATTTTATATCTCGAAAATTTTAACAAATTAGTCCAATATGGGACTAGATTTCATCCTCAAACTTCTACCGTTAGCCTAAAAGACATTGTTCAAGATCTGTTCATTTGGATTGCTCAAAATCCAACAAAACTGAAGGAGATTGATAATATCGAAGTCTATCTTTACTCTGCTTTGAAAAACAACATTTTTTCTATAGTCACAAAAAACAAGGCTAAACAATCCTCAAAAGATAAGTTTGTAGCGAGTCACCTAGGCCGACAAAGAGACTATGAAGATTCCATAGAGTCACGGTTGATCATGAAGGAAACTTCGAATCAAAATAAAACTAAGGTAGCCCAATTGTTATCTGCGCTGCCAGAGGCTCAGCAAGAGGTTATATATCTGAGAAACTACGTTAATTTGGACTACAAGGAAATATCTAAAATAATGAACCTTTCAGAACAAGTAGTAAGGAATTATTCTTACAGGGCTATGCAGAAGATGAGAAAGAAGGTCAAGTGCCAAGAAACAGCAGCGGATAAAACAGTGAAAGGGCTATAGGTTTCCCTTCTATAATTCTATTGATCCTCTACTATTTATCCTCGTACTAATTGTATTAGTGATCCATTTCGCGATTTAGTTGTTTTTTTTTTAGATAGTTGCACAAGCTCAACTAAATCTTGGTGATCTTGGCAGTCTTAACTCTGCCCATGGATTGGATTTTTATCAAATATACACCTGGATTCAAATGTGATACATCTGTAGAAAGTGATTTTGAATTAGTATTTTCTGTAAAGACCTCTTGACCATTAATATTGAATAGACTTACAAGGTCCATAGATGTTTCTGAGGTGATGGTTAGTTCGTCTATGACTGGGTTAGGAAAGAAGTTGATATTCTGCGGCTCAGCCTCAGAGGTACTGAGTACTAATTCGCAATCTCCAAAATAAAATTGTGCTACTGTTTCTATGAGAGTATTCTCTAGGTTTTGCAATTCGATCCGCTCAATAGCTTCTACTGAAGAGAAGCCTATGAACTGAGCAACATTGCTTGCGTCATATGTAAGTGTTTGTAGCAACTCTGTCGAGACACCATATATTCTCATATTTATTGCTCCAGAACCTATGGGTGAGTATAAGTCGAAAGCTATATTATGTACAGGAATATTCCCTGTAAAGAGTACATGGGTAGAAGAGAAAAAATTGTTTGACGATACCCCAGGATTTGGAAGACCAAAGAAAGAACCACTATTTACAAAAAGCATTGTCGCTCCTACACTGGCACCACTATTTGTAAATATTACGCCTTCTTGTATTTCTCCAGCGGGAAAACATTCACCCCCAATCGAACTAATAGCTGTTCCGCATCTTAAGAAATCGTCGGCAGGTCCGCCTTCAAAGTCTTCAAATGTAAGCGAACTAGGATTAGGACATGCTGCTAAAAATTCATCCAATGTTGTATGAAATTGGATAGAGTCTTGCTGCGCTACAAGAGAAAGAGTAGTCTGTAAAATAAAGAGAGTTAAAAATGCAATCTTTTTCATATCAAGATTCTTTAAGTTTAAGGTAGTGAGTATCCTAATGTATGATACGAAATATAATCTTCATTGCCTCTAACAGCATTATGATATCCAACATATCCTGAAGTCTCTGCTATCATGACCACTAGGCGGACAAAGTTCCTAACGGCACAGCAAAAATACCATAATCGTAGAAGCCTAAACAACAAATGAAAGTTATAAAAAAAAGACTCAATTCCCGATAGCAACTCAGACTTTGATTCGACAAGTGTGAGCACTTTCTAATGAGTTGTAACCAGTATCGTCACTGACAATGTCCTAAGTGTCGGGGTCTGAATAGGGAGTCATAGAGAGTGGTGTAGGAAGACCTGCTCTTTGTCAGTAGCACTTAGAGGGTAGTCGTTACTATCCGTTAGAAAGGGGTGCAAACGTAGAAATTTCGTTTTGTATAGGTATTGGGAGTTCTTTCAGTGGTATGAATAGCTCTACCTATGGGCTATGAAAATAAGCAATGGGAGTTCATGTATCTTTGTGGGCTATAATATGAAGAAGTGAAAGTAGATAAGATTAATGCCTACAAAGAAGTATTCAGAAAGCATCTGGAGATTACGCAGAACTATCATGAGCTGTATAAGTATGAGTGCTTACAGAACTACATGGAGCACTGGGACCTGTCAGAATTAGATCTCAAGGCGGTCTATGATAGAAGCTACAGCAGTACTATCTCAGGGAGACTATGGGGTGGCAGTACTAATTCTGCCAAGGCGCTGATGATGAAGTTTCTAGAAATGGATAAGGAATTTGTGCGATCTATGTTCCGAGACCTCTATAATGAAGATAGAGATATAAGTATGCGGATCAATAGATTTAAGTTTCATTGTGATCAACTGCTCACTCAGCTGCAGGAGACCGAGCAACAATGGAATGATCATTTTCATACTGATAGGGAGGTTGCACTCTATTTGTGTTTTCAGTTTCCCGACAGATATAACCTCTTTAATTATGGGCCTTTTAGTATCATGATGCAGAGATTAGAGCTGAAGAAGTTGCCTGAGGCCTACGAATCTGACCGGTACTTTAAGCTCTGTAAAGGGCTCTATACTATGCTGAGTAAGGATGAAGCGCTGATGGAATTGCACCGTGACAGAAGAAAAGAGGCCATGTATTATGGAGAAGATACTATGATGATCGTGCATGACTACCTCATCGTCTGCAGTCAAGCTCCTGTATTATAGACGATTACATATATAGACTGCTTTAGGGTAGAGCAGGTTTCTCAGTTTTTAACAAATTAAACTATTATTTAATATGTAGTTCTCACAAAAACAACTACCTTCATATTATAATTAATAGTAATATGTTTTCCTACGAGAATTACTTACCCATCTGTTCTTTCAATGAATCGAGTATCTTTTTTAAGGCCTCGGAAGTATTTAGGTATGGTTTTTTGCTGGCGGATACCAGTGAAGGTGCTGTTTTCAGGCAGTTGTACTCTTACCATAACTACTATATAGAGATAGAATTCGGTGAGAATTACGAGGAAATAAAAACAATAGAAGCCATTACTATAGATGAGGCTATTCCAAAATATCTGGATAGTCACTTACTGGAGGCTGCTTTTACAGATCTCTTTGTATCTGAAGAAAAATAATCACCCCAAGTTTTTGCAATTAGTCCCAAGGGGCCAATTGACGCTATTGTTGTCCTTTTAGTTTTGCTGATTAATATTTTGCTGCTTTCCCTTTTGTGAAACTTCTTTGTATGAAGTTTCTAAGGTCTTCATTAGCTGATTCTAGGTCTTCTCTTCTCAGGTACATCATGTGCCCACTACGATACCCTTCGAAACTAAGTCTGTCTTTCATCTTCCCGCTCGGATCTATTTGCCACATGGTATACTTAGCATTGAAGTAGGTCGTTGCACCATCATAGTAGCCAGACTGGAACAGCACATTCAGGTAGGGGTTCTGTGCCATTGCTTGCCTTAGGTTGTCTCTAGTATTATCATTACGTCTGTCCCAGGGATGTACTGGGCCGAACATATTGTACTTCATATCTGTGTGGAACTGAAGATGCTCTCTTAAGTAAAAGTTGATTGCAGGTGTAAAAGAATGTAGCCATGATTTCAGTTCTGAATTAAAATCTGGTTTAGAGCCCGCCTCCATCTTATCCAGTCCTAAGTATCTAGAATCCAATCTACCGATAGTCATACCGTCCCTATCTCTCAGGAGTTCTTTCCAGAAGAATCGGGTAGGGATATCTAGGTTATGCTGGAGTATCACTTTCTTAGAGAGTCCGGTATAGTAAGCCATCTTCGTAGCGACAGCTTCTTTTTCTTCTGCTGAAATGAATCCACCTTTGGCGAGGGCAGGGATGAGTTCATTTATCGCATAGTCCTCTACCGGTGGAAGGATCTCCTGTAGGTCTTTAGCTTGTTGTTCTTTAGAGAGTGCCTTGTGATACCAAGCGGCCGCAGCAAAATAAGGGAGATTCAGTCCTGAGGATAAAGCATTGTCAGCACCATAAGATTTATAGTCAGCAGGCGAGACTAGGATCACGCCATTCAGATACATCCATTGTCTATCTTGTAACTCTAGCGCCAGTCCTGAGACTCTAGTGCCACCATAGCTTTCGCCGATGAGGTACTTTGGAGAGAGCCATCTATTGTGTCTGGTCACAAAAGTATTGAGCCATTCTGCCAGGTATTTAATATCAGCATTGATGCCAAAGAACTTGTCTCTATCGACATCCTTGCCACTCGCAGGAATGGTACGAGAATAGCCGGTATTTACTGGATTGACAAATACAATGTCTGCTACATCTATCACAGAGTAAGGATTTTCCTGCACACCATAAGGTTGTACAGGATAGCCCTCTTCATCTATCTTCAGTACTTGAGGTCCGGTATAGGCCACATGCATCCATACTGACGCAGAACCTGGACCACCATTGAAGGAAATGAGTAGTGGCCTTTCGCCATTGTCTCCAGATAGATTTCTTTTGTAATAAGTGTACTGTAGTGTTGCAATAGCTTCTCCCATTTCATCCCAGAGCGGTTGCATGCCTGCTGTTGCTGTATAAGAGATGGGTTGGCCTTTGATGGTCGTACTATGTTTAGTGACTATAGCCGTATCTAGAGGGATAGTTCTTTGCTGTGCCTCACAAAGAAGTTGCACCGAAAACAAAGTAACAAAGAGTAGAAATCTATTCATATCTGGTTAGTATTTGGTATCTAAAATACTAAAAACCTTCTTGGGGTTTGTGTGGATTCGGACTAGACGTTTTAAGTTGGTTTGGTACCTGCTAGGTAGTGTGCAAATACACCAGAAACTTCGATGAAGCTCCTGACCTTACTTGGAATAGAAGGCAGGAGCATGGTTTTTAGTTGATCCTACTGATCTTCTTCACCTCCTTCTAACCATATACCTTTTCGCCTAAATTGCTCAGTGTTCATCGCACAACTTTCTAGATTGCCGACGACAAGGGCATATTGTTGCGAAGTTCTAGATCCATCGCTGTGAACGGCAGGTGACCATCTCTGCAGATTGCAGATCGCTTCGTATAATGCTCTATCGACTTTTTTCTCTTTGCCTTGCCAAGATATTTTCACATCAGAAACAGAGCCATCGTCCCCGATTACAAATTTCACTGTGGATAGCTCATAGCCAGTATAAGAGCTGTCAGCGATCATTTGGAAGACTTCTTTTTCTAGATATGCTATTAGTGCAGATTTGCCGCCAGGATATTCAGCATCCTTTGTGGGCAGATATTGAAGTGAGAAGGCTTCCTGTCTGACAGGATTATGTGCTAAGTTGTTTTTAGGACGATAGTGGAGTACTACCTCTACCTTTTGAGTGGGATCATTATGAAGTAAAGCTGTCTTCTGTTCGTCAGTCAGCATTTGGTCAGCATTGGTGCTTGTCTTTGATTGTCCAGCTTCAGTCGTCTTTATTTCTACTTTTACATATTCACTTATCCACTTTGTCTTGAATCTTGGATTCAAATCCCAGATAGTTTTAGCCGCTTGGACTTCATCCTTAGTGATGCTCAGATAGGGATATATCTTTTTGACATCATAGTCGAAGCTTTGGCCATCACTTTGGCTTTGCGAGGAAAGGAGTAAGCTCGTAAGGCAAAAGACAATAATGAAGATGTGTTTCATCTGTGGCTTGTTTATTAATAGATTATAAAGATAGCTATTTCTCAGCAAAGGTTCAGCGGTCTCCTTATATAACGTCTAATTATCCATTATCATTATCATTATCATTATCCATTGTCAATTATCAATTACCCATTATCAATTACCCATTATCAATTATCAATTGTCAATTATCCATTATCAATTAAGATTAAAAATAATTCCCCGCCATAGCTTTAGCTCTATTAGCAATCTTGGTACTTAGGGCTTTGGGGCTTATGACTTTTATATTTTCTCCAAATGAGAGGAGCAGACTTTCTAACTCAAAATTGGGGATCAGTTGCAGTTCGAAAAGGCCAGTATCTTTTTCTATTTGTGTATGATGTAGGGGTTTGGTCCGGATATAGTTTTGTGTAGACCCATAGACTTCTATGACGATCTTCTGTACTTTTTTCTTTGGCTCTAAGGTGATGCCTATGATGTCTTTAAAGTATCTGTCTGGTTCGAAGCTTTCGTTGGGGACATATTCTTGGAGGGTAGTGACTAAGTTTTCTATTCTTTCTAGCCCATAGGTCCGCAGCTGATTTTTATTGTGGTTCAGTGCATAGAGATACCATCTGTTATCGAATTCCTTCAGTAGGTAGGGACTGATGACATCCGTACTCGCGGACTTGCCAAAGGCCTTATAAGTCATCATCAAGGCTTTGTCTTCTTTGATAGAATCGTAGAGCATGTCTAGCCATTTCTGACCAGGGATGACAGCTGGCTGAGCAAGGTGGACGATACTTTTCGTTTTGGCGATGGATTCGAAAGCGAGGAGCTCTAATTTCTGGATGATGTTCTCTATACCTTCTAGGTGTTGGAAGCCTGTAAACTGTCTCAGGAGGCTGATGGCCGACTTGAGTTCATCGGAATCGGATTTATTCAGGGGGGCTTCTGTTATAGAGAAGTTTCTGTTAGAGTAATAGTAGGATTTTTCTGCTCTATCATATTCTATAGGCGCAAAGTAGCCGAGGGCTTCATTAGTACGCATACTCTGGAGATCCCCTTTGATGGTTCTTTCTGATAGGGTGGTGGCTTTGCCAGTAACTTTCTCTATCTCTTTGGCGCAGGCACTGGCTAGGGTCTTCCAGTTCCAGGCTCTATCTACCTGACGCAGACATTTATCTATAACTCTGTAGCGAATGAGGGCATGTTTGTTGGTAGACATAGGCGATTATTTATCGTGCAAATATAATGCATGATTGCATGCATACTTGTATTGTAATCAATAATTAATCAGACTATTAACAAATAAAGCCCACTATCATGAACAATAAATGGCAAGTACACATCAATCAGGAAGGCAATCTCTTCATCCACGGTAAGAAGAATGACTCAGGAATGATAGACCTTTTTGGGTCTCGAGATCTGGAGTATGGTATCTGTATCTATTCTCACTACCTCAGATCGGTCAGAGTGATGCTCTCTTCTTTATTCCCTAACTCAGGTATCAGAAGCATGGAAGCGATAGAGGCTGTCATCAAAGAGGAGTTCTGTGAGAGTAGATCTGTAGCAATCTTCAAGAGCATCTTAGATAAGGCGAATATCCCTTACCACAGCTACAGTAATGCTGCTTAAGGTACTGAAAGACATATTATAATAATATATAATATAAATGAATTGATACCTTGGTGCTAAGAGCATACTTTTGTAGTCGGTATCCATGAAGCACGTAGTCCTTATCATAATATCAATTAGTTTATTCATTAGTTCCAGTTCTTGGTCTCAGGAACTGGAATCTTCTGTTAGGCCTAGAATAGGTCTGGCCCTCAGTGGGGGGTCTGCACATGGCTTTGCACATATCGGCGTCCTTAAGTATCTCGAGGAGTTGGGTATACAGATAGATTATATCACAGGCACCAGCATGGGTAGTGTGATAGGTGGGCTCTATGCACTAGGCTTTGATGCAGATGATATACGACAGATAGCTTCAGAGCTAGATTGGGACTTGATCATGAGTAATGGTATTCCTCTGAATGAAGTCGCACCGATAGAGAAGCAGTTTCATGGTAAGACTCCTTTGTTTGTCTTATGGAAAGACAGTGCCTTTAAGTTGCCGAGAGGAATAATCCGAGGACAGAAGTTAGATTTAGTAATCTCCAAAGTTTACTGCCCTGCACATAACATTGTTGATTTTGATGATTTCCATATCCCATTCAGATGTGTAGGTGTTGATATTGAAGATGGTTCTGTAGATGCCTTTGAGAGAGGTTATGTGGGCAATGCTATTAGAGCCAGTATGGCTATCCCTACGGTCTTTCCTCCCAAAGAGCTGAATGGAAAATTATATGTAGATGGCGGCCTGATCAGAAACTTTCCTGTAGAAGAGGTGAGAGAATTAGGTGCTGATTACGTCATAGGCGTATATGTCGGCTGTGAGAAAGAATCTCGTGAAGATCTGGTTTCCATGTTAGACATTCTACGTCAGGCGACTAATATGAGTAGTATCCTAGATTCAGAAGAACAATCCAAGCTGACAGACCTTCTTGTCCTACCAGATGTCAATGACCTAGGGTCTTTCGATTTTAATAATTATCAGACCTTTATAAACAAGGGGTACGAAGCCGCCTCCGAGCATTCCGAAGAACTGAAAGCTTTAGCTAAAAATCTTAATAGATTTCCAGCTGTAGAAAGAAATGAAAAACTCCAGTACCCTAGATCATTAAGATTTAGTAAAGTCACTACCAAAGATAGTGATCCTGTCTTCGAAAAAATGATTGTCAATGAGATGGGAGTCCTAGAGGACTATGCCGTCAGTCTCGATCAGATAGACGAGGGTCTTTCAGTATTGTATGGGACTAAGAATTTTTCTAAGGCAGCTTATACTTTTAATAATTCTCCAGAGGGATTAGAATTAGAAATAGATGTCGATGAAATTGCACCATTCAGCTTAGGTTTTAATGTCAATAGATTTAATCTCTATAATTCTGCTTTTGTTATATCAGGAGAAGCTCGTAACGTCATCGGTAGGCCCTCTAATTTTAGATTAGATGCTCGGATCTCTGACAACCCTGCACTCCAAGGGCAGTACTACTTAAGAATACCTGGCAGCCCTCATAATCTTGTGAAAATATCAGCTAAGATAGAACGCTTTAAGCAGCCAGAATTCGATCAGGCAGAACTCCGAGAACTCTACAGGTATGAGCAGGGATATTTTAAGGCAGAGCTAATCCGTGAGTGGAAAAATCAATACCTCTTTAGTCTAGGTTACAGCTTTCTACATGACCAGTTGACACCAGAGACTAATGATAATAGACGGTTCATGGAATATCAGAGCGAGCGAAATGAACTCTTCATAAGGACCTCTTATAACAATGTAGATAAGCAGACTTTTGCGACTGAGGGATTCGATATCTCCGTAGGGCTTAAGTATATGTTTAATAATCTAATCCGTGAAGAAAATGATGCACAGATTGCCTCATTCTTTGATGATGATAAATCTTATGGTGGTGCAGACCTCTCTATTAAGCACTATAGAAGTCTCTCTAGATCCGTCTGTGTAGAATGGAGTCTGAAAGGACGATATACTACAGGCCGTACTTTTCTTGATAGCTATAGAGTAGGAGGGCCTAGGCAAGAAAAGTCTTTTGTCTATGGCTTCGCAGGTCTAGATGATGCAGAACTGATGATGGGCAATCACATTTCTTCTAGCTTGGCACTAAGAGTGCAACTGTTAGAGAAGTTTTATCTCAGTCCTATCTTGAATTACATCTACGGAGAGCACTATGACTTTAGAAGAATACCTACTGTGTCTTCAGCAGGTTTTGGACTTGGCCTAGATTATAATTCTCCTATTGGCCCTATCAGATTTGATATTGGTTATGCCAGTCTTAAGGAAAGGGTAGTACTCAATCTCGGCTTAGGATATCGCCATATATTCTAATACGTTTATCCCTATTCCTGTATCAGTTGGATGTAGTTGCCTTGGTCATCATCAAAGATGGCTTCCCAGCCCCAATCTTCCTCTTTTGGTGATTTGATAAAATGCACATCTAAGTTGGTGAGCCTAATGTATTCAGACTTAAGATCCTCTACTGAAAAAGTAATCACAGGTATTTTTTGTTCATAGACTTTGGCCTGAAAGCTACTGTATTCCTGCATATCATTGGGCTCTAGGAGTAGTGAGGTGCCGGTTTTGTCATTAGGTGATACGACGATGGCGAGCTTGCCTTTTTCGTCATACATGAATTTTTCAAAGCCCAATATCTCGGTGTAAAACTTAAAGGCCTTAATAGGATCATGGACAGGTATGCTGGTCATTTTTATATTCATCTGAATGTTTTATTTTTTTTGTGTGATTGAGTTCAGAAGTTCATCATGAAGTCATTAAGATTTATCTCCTTGGCTAGTTCGAGTTTTTTTCTGAGTCTATATCTTGATATTTCTACGCCTCTTACGGAGATCTTTAGTAGCGGTGCTATTTCTTTGGTAGATAAATTCATTCTCAGGTAAGCACATAATTTTTGATCTTTTGGTGTAAGTTTCGGATAGGCTTCTTTTATTCTTTTCAGGAATTGGTGGTGGGCCTGATCAAAATGAATACTGAAGTTATTCCAGTCGTCATCTAGTCTGTCGTCGCTTCTTAGGAGGCTGATTATTTTTTTGACCTCCTTCTTGGCTTGAGGGTCTTTGATATTCTTTTCTATCTTTTCTACTTCAGATCGTATAGCAGTCAGTGTCTCATTCTTCTGAAGAAGATTCATGGTGGACATAGCCAGTTCCTTGTTCTTGAAATTGATCTCGTTTTCTAGTTTTTCTTTTTCTAGTTGCTGTAGTTCTAGTTCTGCTGCTCTTTTAAGTTGTTCCATTTCAGCATCCTTCTCTACCTCTAGTTTTTTCATGTCTGCCTCTGTTTGCTCCTTTGCAGATTCAAGATAGGCCGTATTTTCTTTGTACTTTTTTCGTGGGAGTAACAGCAGTAATAAGATACCTGTTAGTGCAAGTAAGGCATATAAGAAGTAAGCTATAATGCTCTTGTGCCATGGGGTTTTTATTTTGAACCTAAGTTCTGCAGGAGGGCTTTCCTGATTATGAATGTTGACGACTTTGGCCTGGAAGGAATAGTTGCCATGTGGCAGATTGGTATATTGCTTTGTAGTAGATTTTGTCCACTCAGACCAGTTGTCATCAAAGCCCACTAAGCGATACATAAAATAGTGTCCAAATTTCTCTTTGTCCATAGAGGAGCAATTGAAGTTAATAGCATTTTCATTGGCATCTAATTCTATCATCTCAGCTTCTCCAAAACCTGCGTAAATTAGACTGTCATGATTAACGGCTAAGTGGGCACTGGAGATCACTGGTGCATCTAGGTATGAGGGGATGACTGCTGTGGAGACTACTTTGGCACCACTGTCGGTGCATTGGAAAAAACTAACACTGTCTAGAGGGAAGATGTTTTCAAAACCGCCTATGTAGCTGTCATTATGTGACTTTTGGCCGATCAGTTTTTTTGTAAGAACTTTGTGGCCATCTGGAGTAGTGACTTGACTAAGTTTTTCTGTTCCGAAAGTAGAGATGGCCCAGGTTTGATTGTTTTTATTGACAATTCTTTTTAGGTGGATACCATACGGAAATAGATGTTCTATCTCATCTGCTCTTTGAAACTGATCCGTAGTCTGGTTGTATTCAAAGACCCCTTGTTCATTGGTCACTATTGTTTTACCAAAAAGGTGATAGACATAGTTTCTTTTATTAGTGGCTAGTCCATTATCCTTATCATATTCTTTGAGAGTACTGTTCTTATAGTCCTGAGAGAAATTAATTTTGTAGACCTTCTTGTAAGGATGTGAGACCCATAGGTTGTTATTCTGATAGGTCATGATTCTACTTGTCTCTGATAGCCCAGCTACTCTAGAATAGTAGTTCCATTTTCCATTTTCCTTTCTCAGTATTTCTACGCCATTGTAACTGCCTACAGCTATGGTCTGAGTATCAAGACCTGCAAAAGTCCATGCGCCTGCAGGTCCAGTCATTTTAGTGGCAGTGAGGTCTCGGTTTATTTGGAAGCCACCTTCGTGGTGTCCACAGAATAATTCATCACCGATTTTATTGAGTCCCCAGGCCTGTCCTTCCGTGCCCTTGACTAGTTTGTATTTCTGCCTAGTCAGGGGATTGTGGTAGGGTAGGTCGTCAATGTAGTAAACCCCAGTAGAGGTACAGAACCAGAGTTTGTTATTCCATTTTTCTATATCATAGACTGAGCCTTCTAAGGTGCCATCAGGGAAGAAGATGGTAGAGCGAGCAGCCAAGTGGATTTTGTCTATACCGTTTTGAGTGCCCACCCATAGGTCGCCATCTGGATTGAGCGCCATACTGGTTACAAAATTATTTTGCAGCCCCTGTCCTTTATCCACTAGAAGTACAGCCTGTCTCTCTTTGTTGATCGTAACTATGCCTCCTAGATTAGTGCCTAGCATTAGTTCTCCGTCTTTGGATACTATTGCGGAGAGGATTTTGTTTTCCTTGAGAAACTTGTCAGCATTGGTTTGATAGGGCTCAAACTGTCCCTTGTTATAGCTGAAGATCCCGTTTTCTACAGTCATGATATAGCTGATGCCCTCATGATATAGTATTTCAGAGATAGTCATGCCTCTGGTAAACTCTGAGTTAGGGATAAACTCGGTATGCCCATCTTTTATCCTGTGTAGGCCTTCTCCTTGGTCATGATACCATATTTCATCATTGACGAGAGCTAGTTTGGAGATAAAACTTGTGTTGCCGTACCGCTTCGTACCTCCCTTATGGTACTCTGTGATTTCATTATACTCAGATATAAAGTAGAGTTTCTCCTTATAGAACAGCATATCCCATATCTCACCTGCCTGGAATTCATTCTCTTCAAAGAGGGGCTGGTAGCTGAGTTGGCCTAAGTCATTTGGGCTGAAAAACCCAATTTCTCCTTGTCCACCTACATAGATAGTGTCTTTGCCATTAGGGGCTAGAGATCTGAGTATGGTGTTGTTAGTTGTGGCATAAGTCTGCCAGTTGGTTCCATCGAAGGATAGTAAGCCGTTATTATTTGCAAAATAAATGCGTCCATTATGCCATTTTGCATCCCAATTTTGATTTCCAGCATGATAATCTTCTTTAGCGAAGTTTGATGTAGGAGGAAATCCAAGATTTTGAGATTGAGAAAAGGCCTTGCTGTGTACTATTATCAGGTAAAGGACGACAAATAGTAGTAAAAGCCTTGTTTTTATTGGGTTCTGGAATATCATTTTCTGTTACTTGTCGAAAGTATGTAGTAGCTCAAATCTTGCTTGATGTAGGCTTGATGTATACTTTACTTCAAATATAGCTAAAAATCAAAGTTACATTTACGCCTCGCAGGCAGAATCTAATTGCCTGTAGGTCGAATGTGACAAAATCATATATTAACTTTTACCATAATAAACTAACATTATGAAAAGAACTCTACTTTTTGCTTTACTAGCACTACCAATGATGGCTTTTGCCCAAGTGATTGATTACGAATCAGATGCTACGTCACAAGGTTTTGTATTATTTGGAGGTGCTCTAGATGGACAGCAAGCTGCTGTAATTGCCAATCCTGATGCCTCAGGTGCTAATACCTCTGCGACTGTATTAGAAGTAAAAAAATCGGCAGATGCTCCGGAATGGGGTGGAATGGCTTCTGACCCTAGAAGAGCAGTAGATGCCCTCAATGGAGGGTCCATATGCATGGATGTTTGGTCTGATCATGAGACGACCTTCAGACTAAAGCTAGAATTTGCAACTTTTGATGATCCTGCTAATTATGAAATGGATGCAGTTTCTACTACACCTAGTCAGTGGGAGACAATCTGTTTTGACCTGAATGCTAACTCTGTTGCAGGAGATGGAACACCTGGAGCTGGTAAGCTTTTTGAGCATTTGGTCATCTTCCCTGATTTTGGTGTTCCAGGTTCTGGAGAAGAATCCACTTACTACATAGATAATATTACCTTCCCTGCACCACCAGAACCAATAGAGTGCATAACTCTGTATGACTTTGAGACTATCTCACCAGATAGTTTCAGCACTTTTGGTGCTATGGATACAACTTTACTAGCAAGTGAATTTGTAATTCCTAATCCAGCTCCAGATGCTGTAAATGGTACAGCGAATGTTATGAGATATACTAAACAAGGTGAGGCTCAGACTTGGGCAGGTTTCTTCTGGGATATGAATACACCTATAGATGCCAATGTCGCTTTTGAAGTTTGTATGGATTATTGGTCTCCAGTGTCTGGACAGATTCTAGTAAAATTAGAAAATGGTAACACAGCAGAGGATTGGGAATTAAGAGCTGCAAATACAGCACCAGGCGCATGGGAAACACTTTGTGTAGATCTCAAGCAAAATTCTGAAGGTGCTAATAATATGGCTACTGCGGTTGGGAGAGTCTTCACGAGAATGGTCTTGTTTCCAGAAATGGATGTAGCAGGAACTGGTACCGATGTAGATTTCTACATAGATAATATCATAGTCAAGAATGACAATACTGTCAGAGATTACAATGTGACCTTCTCTGTGGATATGTCAGAATATCCAGAGCCTTTCATGCAGGTATACGTTAGTGGTACTTTTAATAGCTGGTCAGGAACAGAGAGTCCTCTGACAGATGATGATGGTGATGGCGTATGGTCAGGAACTTTCCCTGTTTCGCAAGGAGCTCTTGAGTATAAATTCACAGTAGACGATTGGACAGATGAAGAGCGCCTAGGACGATTTGATGATTGTGTGAAAGTCACGGATGATGGTGCAGGTAATGTTTTTGTAAACAGGGGGGCAGTTATAGCTTCTGACACGGAATTAGAAGCTCAATGCTGGAATGCTTGTTATGCTTGTGGTGCATCTTACACAGTAACATGGAATGTCAGTTTTGCCACTGTAGATCCTGATCCATCTGGATTATTTGTAGCGGGTGGATGTTGTTTTAGTAACAGTGTATATGAGTTGACAGATGAAGATGGTGATGGTATCTATAGCCTCACGATTAGAAGAGAAGCAGGATTTAATTCTTACTATACCTTCTTGAATGGTGCCTGTGCAGATTGGTCTTGTAAAGAAGACATAAGTGGACAAGATTGTTCTGACCCTAATAACTTCAACGATAGATTCTTAGAACCACTGACAGGTGATGTTGTCATCAACACTTGTTATGGACAATGTACTGATGTAGCAGAATGCGAGTTCATTCCAGAAGTAGAAATGAATTTCTATGTGGATATGGCAGGAGAGACGATCAGTCCCGATGGCGTAAGAATAGCTGGCTCATTCACTAACTGGCAAGATGAAGAAATGGTTAATGAGAACGGTACAGTATATCGTTATACAACCAATTTACTAGCTGGTGACTATGAGTATAAATTCAAGAATGGTCCAGATGGTTGGGAGGCCTTCAATGATGGAGACCCTTGTACGATTACGACTGATGATGGCTCAGGAAATATATTTATTAATAGAGCATTAACTATCTCAGGGAACAACGCTAGTGAGTCGACGACAACTTTCTGTTTTGATACTTGTGAGTCTTGCTCTGTAGGTGTCAATGATCTAGAGATTGATAATAGCTTGTTTGCTGTACAGCCGACGATCGCAGTAGAACATTTTGATCTCACTTTCAATAAGGTAGAAGATAGTCAATTGTCTATACTAGGTACTAACGGTCAGTTAATATCTACTATGTCTATAGCAAAAGGTACTGGGAACCTAAGAGTAGATGCTACTAACTTAGAGACAGGAATGTATTTCATGACACTAGTAAGTGAAAAATCAATTGCTACTCATAGGGTAGTAGTATCAAAATAAAATAAAGAGAACAGATCGCAGCTATGAAAAAACTATTTTTAATAAGTGCTTTATTGACTTGCTGGCAAATTGTAATAGGCCAGCAAGTCAGTGGTACGATCATGGATGGCACCCTAGGAGAACCTCTGATTGGTGCTACCATCTTAGAGAAGGGGACAGATAACGGGACTATAACTGATATCGATGGGAATTTTACTTTCACTGCTACTTCAGAGAATCCAGTAATCGAGATTTCATTCTTGGGTTATGCTACTCAAGAAGTTGTTTATGACGGCACGTCTATTTCAGTGTCTCTTTTTGAAGATGCTGCGACCTTAGATGAGGTCGTCGTAGTTGGGTATGGTGTTCAAAAGAAAAAAGTTGTAACAGGGTCCATAACTCAAGTGAGTGCTGAGGAGCTAGAGGACAAACAAGTACAACGATTAGAGCAAGCACTACAAGGAAGAACTTCTGGTGTAAACGTCATCCAAGGATCAGGACAGCCAGGTTCTGGAGCACAAATTAGAATTAGAGGAAGTGGAACTCTAGGTAATGCAGATCCACTCTACGTAGTGGATGGTGTACCTATTGGTGGTGGTATTGATTACCTTAATGCGGATGATATAGAATCGATAGAGGTGTTGAAAGATGCATCTTCTGCTATTTACGGTACAAGAGCCGCTAACGGAGTAGTTTTAGTGACTACCAAAAGTGGTTCTCCGGGTATGAAGGTTAATTACTCTGCTTATTATGGACTGCAAAGACCGGCAAGAAAATTGGCGGTACTTAATGCAACTGAATATGCCATAATTTCAAACGAAAATTCTGTTGCTGCTGGTGGTCCGATTTTATTTGATGATCCACAATCTTTAGGAGTAGGTACTGATTGGCAGGACGCAGTTTTTAGAACTGATGCGCCCATGGTCAATCATTCTATTAGCTTGAATGCTGGTAGTAGAAAGTCAAAGTACTTTGCTTCGTTTGGTTACTTTGATCAAGATGGTATTGTGTCAGAAGATAAATCAAATTACAAACGAATAAACTTAAGATTTAACTCTACGCATGAGCTAAATGATAGATGGAAAATAGGCAATACTATTGCTTATTCAAGAGTGAAAGCAACAGGCGTTAGTGTGAATAATGAATTTGGATCACCAATTGGAAGGGCTGTAAACCTTGATCCGATCACGCCTATCTATGAAACTGATCCCGAGAACTTGGCTTCTTCCGTTTATACTAATTTTCCTGTGGTAAGAGATGAGACTGGAGTATTTGGTATTTCTAACTACGTTTCTTCAGAGGTAGTTAATCCTTTAGCTGCATTAGAAATTCAACAAGGATTTGGATGGAGTGACAAATTTGTAGCAAGCGGATTTCTAGAGTTCGAAATAATTGAGGGCCTGAAAGCAAAAAGTCAAATTGGTTCTGATTTAGCTTTTTGGGGCGGTCAGAGCTTTTCACCAGTTCATTACCTAAATGCAACTAATAGGTTAGATATTAATTCATATGGTCGATCTCATAATAGAGGTTTAGTTTGGATTTGGGAAAACTTTTTAACTTACGAGAAAGAAATCGATAACCATGACTTTTCCATAGTGCTCGGTACAAGTGCTACTCAAAATAAAGGAGAAGGTATAAGCGGAAGTATTAGAGATATTCCAGTGGATAATATAGAAGACGCTTCATTAGGATTTGCGACTACTGGTGAGACACAATCTTATGGAGGTTTCGAATATGAGGAGAAGTTGAGCTCTGTCTTTGGGAGATTGAATTATAATTTCTCAGAGAGGTACTTATTGACAGCTATTCTTAGAAGAGATGGTTCTTCGAAGTTTGGAGCGAATAACAAATTTGGTTACTTCCCGTCTTTATCTGTGGGTTGGAACCTAACTGATGAAAACTTCATGCCTACCAATGATATTCTGAAGTATATGAAGCTTAGAGCAAGTTGGGGGATTACAGGTAATGACCGAATAGCAGATTTTGCATTTTTGCCTACTGTAGGTACTGGTGCGAGTTATACTATTGGTGACGCTAATGATCTTATAATCGGAGCTACACCAAATGCGCTTGCTAATCCAGATCTGAGATGGGAGCAAACAACACAAATCAATCTTGGATTTGATTCTAAGCTTTTCAATTACTTTGAATTTATAGTTGATGTCTATCAGAAGAAAACTGACGGGATTCTATTTGTGTCTGAGCTTCCGAGGTTTGTAGGTTTTGGATCACCTCTTGGCAATGTCGGAATAGTAAATAATGAAGGCATAGAATTAGAGCTAGGATATGATAGAGAATGGAATGATTTTTCTGTAGGCTTTAATGTCAATTATTCATACAACAGAAATGAAGTAGAATTTATTTCTGATGATAAGACCTTTGTGCCAGGAGCTCGTTTTGGTCCTCAAGGTCTTGAGATCACTAGAGCCAGTGTAGGTCTACCTATCGCTTATCTATTTGGTTATAAGACAGATGGCGTATTCCAAAACCAAACGGAAGTTGATGCTTATGTCAATGCAGAAGGAGAACCATTATTACCTAATGCTGCACCTGGTGATTTAAGATTTATGGATATTGATAATGATGGTGATGTAGATGAAGATGATAGGACTATAATAGGAGACGGTAATCCAGACCATACTTTTGGTTTAGGAGTAGATCTGAAATGGAAAAATTTCGACTTCTCAGTATTTGGACAAGGTATTGCTGGTAATGAGATTACGAACATTACAAGAAGATTTGATTTGGTAGGTGCTAACTATTCGGCATCAGTGCTCAATAGATGGACGGGAGAAGGAACATCGAACGACTATCCAAGACTAATCCAAACTGATCCTAATAGGAACTTTACAAGAAGTTCTGATTTTTATGTTGAAGATGGTGCTTTCTTAAGATTGAGGAATGTGCAGATTGGCTACAACCTACCTGAGTCACTCAGAAATAAATTGAATATCGGAGAGACTAGAATTTATTTCAGTATGAATAATGTATACACTTTTACAAAGTATTCGGGTTTCGATCCTGAAATTATAGGAGGTGTAGATAGAGGTCAATACCCAAATCCTAGAACATTCTTATTCGGACTGAATGTTAATTTATTAGATGTAAAAACTGAGGAGTAATGAAAACAAAAAACATACTATTTATTATTCTAGGAATATTTGCTTTTGGTTCTTGTTCAGAAGAGTTTTTGGAGTTAGAACCAAGAGGTACTGAAACAGAAGCTAATTTTTACCAAACAGAAGATCAAATTTACCAAGGCTTGATATCAGTCTATGATGTATTAGGTTGGGGTGGAACATCTGGGTGGACAATGACTGTAGGCTTATTGAATGCAGCATCTGATGATTGTTATGCAGGAGGAAGTGATAGATCCGATCAACCATCGTGGGTTGCGTGGAATGAATTTATAATCAATCCTGAATTAGGACCACAAGAAGGTCTTTGGGAAAAGTATTATACAGGAGTTGCTAGAGCCAATCTTATATTGGAAAAAATTCCACTGACTGAAGAATTGAATCCTGATTTTCTTGCAAGAGTTGAAGCAGAATGTAAATTCTTACGAGCAAACTTCTATTTTGAATTAGTGAGAACTTTTGGAAATGTTTTACTTAGTACAGAGAGAATTTCTCCAGACCAAGTAAAGGATCAAGTCCAGGTTTCAAGTGATGTGATTTATGATCAGATCGAACAAGACCTGTTAGCTGCATATGGGTCAAATTTAATACCTGATGTAGTTCCTTCTTCTGAACTAGGAAGAGTTAGCAAAGGAGCTGTAACAGCGCTCCTAGGTAAGGTGTTACTCTTCAGAGGAGACGAAAGTCGTTTTGGAGAAGCTGCGGGCTATTTTGATGAAGTGATCAACTCTGGAAATTATGCCCTTGAGTCTGACTTTTCAGATATATTCAGATTTGATAATGAGTGGGGCTCTGAGTCTGTTTGGGAGATACAGCATTCTGAAAAGTCTAGAGGTGGATGGGAGAGTTTTGGAAACGGGACAGAAGGAAATTATACAACCCAGTTTATAGGAATGAGAGACTATGTAGGTCCGACTTCCTCTCAGTATGATGGACCTAATTTTGCAACAGGCTGGAGCTTTAATCCAGTTACGCCAGATCTTGCAGAATTCATGAGAAACGATCCAAGATATCTCCACACCATAATAGACGGTAATCAACTTAGGAATCTTGGTGCCTCTTATACTGAAGGTTATCAGAATACTGATTTCTTTATCAGGAAATATGCAGGCATTGAAGATTTTAAAGCACCTGATGGAGAGCCAGCTCTTAACTGGTCCAATAATGAAAGAGTAATAAGACTAGCAGATGTTCTACTGATGGCTGCAGAATGTCTTGTACGAGGAGGCGGTGATGAAGGTAAAGCAAGAGGCTATGTCAATAGAGTACGTTCTAGAGTAGGGCTACAACCGATAAGTAATGCTGGAGAATCTCTTTTGAATTCTATCTACAGAGAAAGAAGATTAGAGCTGGCGACTGAGGGACATAGATTTTTTGATCTTGTTAGAACTGGTCAAGCACCAGATGTGTTAGAAGGTTTCGAGGCAGGCAAGAATGAGTTATTGCCTATTCCTCAAAGAGAAATTGA
>CAKZVK010000146.1 GCA_937921825.1 uncultured Saprospiraceae bacterium | reverse complement strand
TCAAACTTTATCAAACACTTCAACTCTAACAAAAATGACCAACCAAATGCTCTTATTCAAATGGCTATCCTGCACTTCCAATTTGAAAGCATTCATCCCTTTTATGATGGTAACGGTAGAACGGGAAGAATACTAAATCTTCTATACCTCATTCTCAATAACCTTCTTGATATACCAATACTGTATTTAAGTTCGAACATAATCCAGACAAAAACCAAATACTATAAGCTTCTTAACAAAACAAACAGGACAGATGAATGGGAAGAATGGATAATTTATATGCTTAAAATAATTGAAGTCACTGCAGAACAAACAATTGATAAAGTAAACGATATCGTAGAACTACTTGATTCGACAATCAATCTTGTAAAAACGAGAGCCCATAAAATTTACAGAAAAGAACTTGTTGAAATACTGTTTGAACATCCATACTCCAAAACCGAATATATAGTTTCAAATATGAAAGTTGAAAGAAAAGCAGCATCACGATACTTAAAAAGTCTTCAAGGATTAAATATTCTGAAATCCCATAAAATCGGAAGAGAGAATATCTACGTAAATCAAAAATTAATGGATATTTTAAAGCAGTAAGCACGATGCATAACAAGCGATTTAAGGGCATACTTCGTACAGCCCTATATCGCCAATACGTTATAGCCAATTAGAAATTAAATAAACATGGAGAACATAATTTTTGGGCCTTTATTAATTCTGTGTGCAACCGCCAATATTTTATGGTACACTGTAAAATAAATTCTAACTGAAAATGATTATAAAGTAAACTATTGGTATGGGCATTTCAAGGACATCCCAAACTTTAAAGACTTGATTAACAAAATTGAAAATCCGGCTATAAAGTCAAAATATCTCAAGATTTTTTGGGCACTAATTTTTTCAATAGTTTTATTTGTTTCACTTGGAGCTTATGCTTTCTTAAATCATTTATAAGAATAAAATATTGAAAATGGAAGATGAACCATATGGCATAGAGAAAGAACATGCACACCAACGTGCTATACAATTAGTACCTGAAGAATTCTTTTGGGATTGTGTGGATGAATTAGCACCATTTGGCTCAGACGAAGGTGATATGGCACTATCATGAAATAAAGCCAGATGTTAACAATCGATTAGGACGGTTACTTCATAACTTCATAAAGCCACTTATTACTGAGATACTTCTTTAAGTTCGTCTTTTAAGAAGACTGTCCGCCTAATAGGCTGTGCAGTAGTCGCTGGACAGAGTTACTCGCAACCAAGATCAGAAGCAGATACTGGGTCATTATTAGGGAAGCAATTTCCAGAACCAAGTGAAGTCGGCTTGTATCTTATGAGGTCAGGATCTCTGAGGCTCTTCTCTAAGAACTCAAGCAACTGGCTTTTTTCTTCTTCAGTAAGATTCAGTGGTACAAACTTTTCAGATAGCTTATTCTGAGGAACTCTTTCGCTTTCTGTCTCTGCAATGTTTTTATACTCGATGAGGTCATCTAAGTCCTTGATACTAGAGCCGTGGAAGTAGAAAGGAGAATCTGATTGATTATAGAGCTGAGGGACTTTAAACTTGAACTTATCCCATTCTTGACCTGTAAATGCGCCTCTACCTAAGTTTCTGTCATCAATCTCACTATCAGTAGTCTTGTAGAAGGTACGCATATCAAGATCCTTTACACCGAGCGCATGGAATTCTTCAGAACCCAGATTTTGATTGAAGTGGCAGTTGTAACAATTAGCCTTTCCAAAGAAGAGGATAGCCCCTTTCTTCTCATCTGGACTAAGTGCATCTCCATCACCTTTTAGCCAATCTTGAAAGGGCGCTCTATTACTGAGCACCGTTCTTAGGTAAGCAGATATAGCAAGTGAACCTCCAAAATTGCTGTACTTCTGATCATCATCTAACTCTGGAAAAGAGGCATCGAATAAGTCAGTATAGCCATACTCATCTATTAGTTCTTTTGTAATACGTATACGGTGGGTCTTAAGACCTTCAAAATTTTGAGTCTCTAAAGCTTCAAAGCCCAAAGCATTTCTGAAAGTACCATCTCTTTGCACCCAAAAATCTTCAGTCCCTACATTGGTTCCTTCTCTACCAAATCTGCCATTCCAAGTGGTGTTAGAGACATAAGCTACATTCAGTAGACTGAGGGGACGAGCCGCTTGGACATCGAGTTCATGTTCTTGATACTCTGTATTTCTTCTTCTGTCTTCTCCATTTAGTCCGAAGGCTTCTCCACCGTCTGCTATACCTTGAAATTTTCCTGATTTGAAACCAGCTTCAGGAATATGACATGACCCACATGAGTAGGTGCCTATGCCAGAAGGGTAGAGAGCATCTGTTGCAAAACCTGTCTCAAAGAAGAGAAATTTACCTAGTTCTACTTTTTCAGGAGTTAGCGGGTTATTGGCTTTGTCTTGAGGAATCGCCTCGAGATCTGTCTCGCTAGGAAGGATGTAGAAATCTCCATCATTTGTAGGAGAAGACTTTTGCACTAAATCCCTTAACTCTAACTCTAAAGAAATCAGCTCAGGCATTCGATCTTGTGTACATGACGCGATGAGCGCAATAAACACTGTAGCCACAAATAACTTCTTAATCATAATCCTTTAATTGGGTGCCACAAAATTAAATAATCTTCAATTAATATACTTATTACATTTGATAAATATGTAATATGTATTATGTTGTATATCAATAAGTTGAGAATTTAATTAAATATTTCCTTCTCTAATTGAAGTATAAAACGCCTAAAACCTAGTAAGAGTTTATCACCATCATCATAGATAGATCACTACCGCTGATGATGTTAGTACCCATACACTAGCATAAAACGAAATAAGTCCGATATTAGATGCATGAAAAAGAAAAAAGTTAAGAATGCAAGCTTACTCATTCTCGCAGCGGGTATGGGAAGTAGATATGGAGGTCTCAAGCAGATGGATGCCTTTGGACCTAATGGCGAAACAATAATAGATTATTCTATCTATGATGCTATAAATGCAGGATTTTCTAAAATTGTATTTGTGGTACGTAAGCATTTCAGAAAGCAATTCGAAGAGTACTTTAGAAATAGAATAGGGGATAGAATAGAGCTTGCTTTTGTGGAGCAGGAATTACACAAAGTACCTGTCAACACTAGATATATTGCAGAGCGAGAAAAGCCCTGGGGGACTGCGCATGCAGTGATGATGGGTGCAGAAGAGATAGATGGCCCTTTTGCTGTCATCAATGCTGACGATTATTATGGAGTAGAATCTTACGCTACTCTTATGGATTACTTTAGAACCAATAGAAAGAAATCCGAGTTTGCTGTAGTCGCTTACAAGCTGACCAATACTTTATCTGATTATGGGACAGTAAACAGAGGTGTCTGTAAAAAGAATAGAGAAGGCTATCTTACAGATATTGTAGAAACGTTAAAAATTGCGAAAGAGAAAGATGGCAGCGGTCGCTATCCTACAGACAAGGGGACGGCCACTCTAAAGCCTAATACTCTTGTATCCATGAATATGTTTGGATTCTATCCCAGCTATTTTGAAAACTCTCAAAAGCTCTTCAAGACTTTCTTGCATGAAGAAGGCTTAGAATTGAAGTCAGAGTTTTTTATTCCACTGACACTGGATAGAATGATCGAGGACAAAAAGGCCAAAGTAAAAGTGCTTACCTCACCAGCAGAGTGGTTTGGTGTCACTTACAAGAAGGATAAGCCTCATGTTGTCAAGCGTATAAATGGCCTGATAAGAAAAGGCGTTTATCCAAAAAAACTGTGGACCTAAATTATTCTGGACAGTCTAAGTAACTCACAGAGATTTCATCATTGTTAGGAAAGCAAAATCCTGACTTGATATATCTGGGTTGATATCTGGTCAGATCTGGATCACTCAAGCTCTTTTTGATAAAAGTCGCTAGATCTGCCTTTTCTGTCTCTGTAAGATTCAGAGGGCTGAACTTAGTAGACATGTTAGCGTCAGGGACTCTTTCGTTTTCCTTCTGAGCAATGTTTTTATACTCTATCAGCTCTTCTAAGGTCTGAGCACTAGAGCCATGGAAGTAAAAGTCTGCATCTCCTATGTTGTAGATACCAGGTACTTTATACTTGTATAGATCTTCTTGTTTCTTAGTAAATCCACCTCTTCCAAGATTTCTTCTAGCTATCGGATTATTGGCTTTCACTGATGATGGATGCATGTCCATGTCATTGACCCCTAAAGCATGGAATTCCATGGAACCCAGATTTTGGTTATAGTGACATCTGTTACAGTTAGCCTTGCCAAAGAATAGTAAGGCTCCTCTTTTTTCTTCTATAGATAAGGCTCCTTTATCGCCAGTCAGCCAGTCTTGGAATGGTGCCTTATTAGATATCACGGTTCTTAAGTAGGCGGAGATAGCAAGAGAGCCTGTGATTTTGCTATATCTATTGCTCTCGTTATATTCTGGAAACGACTTATCAAATAATTCCTTGTAACCATATTCTTCTACAAGCTCCTTATTGATTAGCATTCTATGTGTCGTTACACCTTGTATATTTTGTGTCTCTAGACCTTCGTAGCCTAGGTTGTTTCTTTTTGTATCTAGTCTTTCTCCCCATACATGTTCAGTGCCTACATTTGCACCACCAGCGCCGAACTGACCATTCCAAGCGGTATTCTTTACAAAAGCCACGTTGATAAGATTCAGAGGTCGTGCTTCTTGTACATCAAGGTCAGTCTCAGTATAATCAGGATTCATTCCTCTGTGCTCTGCATAACCCATACCGCCATCAGCGATACCTTGTACATTATCTGGTCTGAAACCTTTCTCGGGAATGTGGCATGAGGCACAAGAATAAGTGCCTTGACTAGAGCTATGCTTGGAGTCCATTGCTAGACCCGTCTCAAAAAACAAAAATTGCCCAAGCTCTACCTTTTCGGGAGTTAAGGGGTTTTTAGAGTCTTGTGGTATTTGTGCTAGATCTGTTTCATTAGGTAGAATGTAGAAATCAGTATCCCCAGTCGGCGAATACCTGCTTATAGCTCTATCTAATTCAAAATCTAAATCCGCTGAAATATCTACTTGATCTTCAGTGCACCCATTCATCAAAAGAACCAATGGTATACATACTGCAAGTACAGCATACTTTGTAATCCTAGTCATTCTCAGTCTCCAGTTGTATTAACTAATAAGTAGAAGGGCATTAATACAGATACTGGAAAGTCAAAATTTATGCCAATTTGATAATTAGAATATCTAGATATCTAAATTAACTTACTTGATTTACAGCGTTTTATAAATCAATCTATTTGGATATAGGTAAGCAGCGACAATTTGTTATCCTGAAGGTTTCTCTTTCCTATTCACTGTTATCGAAATGAAAAAAGGTGGGCATTCCTATATCAGTTAAGGAGGTGAACAGGTAAGGTATGGACTGACCAGGAGAAGTTTATCCTGAGGAAGTACTCTGAGAGCCGCTACATTGTGGAAGGATAATACTTTTCGTCAGAGAGCCGTATGTCTATTCTTAAGATTAGCCTAAAAAAAGAAAAGCCACCCAGGTAGGGAAGCTCCTCATTATCGAACCAGTATGAAAAAAAACTACTCTTTACACCTTTGAGACGCAGACAACTTAAAGAAGTCATCTTTTAAAAGTGTTAAGTATCTTACAAAATGAGGAGAATCTTATCCGAGGAAGCTGATCAGAACACCAGCAGCAACAGCTGAGCCTATAACACCACTAATATTGCTGGACATGGCATACTGCAAAATGTGATTAGAGGAGTCATGCTTCAGAGCTATATCGTTAGCGACTCTACTTGCCATAGGCACCGCACTCAGACCTGTCGCACCAATAAGGGGGTTTATTTTTTTCTTACTGAAAATGTTATAAATCTTTACAGCTACTATTCCACCAAGGATAGAAAACGCAAAAGCTACAAATCCACCTAGAATGATCATCAGTGTCTGAAAATTCAAGAAGGTCGTCGCTGTCATGGTCGCTCCTACAGTCAGTCCTAAGAAGATAGTGGCCGTATTCATGATAGTACTAGAAGCAGCCTCGAATAATCTATTGGTATCTGTGCCTATCTCTTTGACTAGGTTGCCGAAGAGGAGCATGCCTAAGAGTGGCGTAGAAGAGGGTACTAATAAAGAGATCAAGGTCACTAAGCAAATAGGGAATAAGATCTTGACTAGTTTAAGATTCTTGATTTTTATGGCATTGGGATAGAGTCTATCCTGCTCCTTCATGTTTATCCTTAGTTCTTTTTTTGTGACTGTAAATCTAACCACTAGAGGAATAATTACGGGGACTAGGGCCATGTATGAGTAAGCCGCAATTGCTATTGGTCCCAATAAATGAGGGGCCAGTTTTATAGCCGTGTAGATAGCTGTAGGTCCATCAGCACCACCAATAATACCTAGAGCTCCAGCTTCCTGTGGTGTAAATCCAAAAATCATAGCCGCTGCGAGTACCGTAAAAATACCTAGCTGAGCCGCTGCTCCAAATAGTGCTAGCTTGAGATTTCGGAGGAGAGGGCCAAAATCTGTCATCGCCCCTACTCCCATAAAAATGAGAGGCGGGAGTAATCCCGTTTTTATTAGCGCATAATAGAGCATGTTCATGATACCGTATCCATCGGCTATCTCTACCAGTGTCATATGCTTTATCTCAGGGACGACCTGAGTAGACACCACGTCCATGCTGCCGCCAGGGAAATTAGCCAACAGTACACCAAAGCCAATAGGCACTAAGAGTAAAGGTTCGTACTTTTTTACTATCCCAAGGAATAGCAATAGCAAGGCTAATCCTATCATGAAAAGAGACCAAGGGTTTTCGGCTAGCAAGCCGAAAGCGGTCATATCATATATCTTGTGTAGTACTTCCAATGACCTGATTATACTATCTTAATCAAAGGGTGATCTTCTTCTATATCATCACCGTGACTCACAGTGATTTCTGCGACTGTACCAGCAAAAGAAGAAGTTATTGCATTGATAACTTTCATCGATTCTACATAAGCGACAGTATCCCCGACATTGACCTTATCACCAACTTTAATGCCTTGCTCTCCAGAGGCTTTGGTCAGATAGAATTTGCCTTCTAATGGAGAAGTGACATAATTCGCTTCTGTATCCGTTTTGGCCTCTGCCGATGGTGTTGCTGCAATGGTTGATTTAGTATTCTGTTCAGTTCCCGGATAGTCTATCTGTACTTGGAATTTTTCTCCATTGACATTTACGACTAGTGACTTCGGCATATTATTAGTTCCACCTGCATGGACAGGTACAGGTACTGCTCCTGCTGTACTGGCACCTTGAGGACTTTGTGCAGCTGCTTTTCTTTTTTCTAGATCTGCGAGGAATTTCTTCTTTGCATTTCCAGATTTATAATCTTCATACTGAGCAGGGTGCATTGCATACTCGAAGAGTTCTTCCTCGTCCTGTCCAGTATCCCAGCCCTTCTCTTTCATCTTAGCTCTGTATTCCTCTAGGACATCAGGATAGAGATCTTGTGGATTATCAGTAAAAAACTCTCGTCCTTGCTGCTCTGCCATCTTGATGAGTTCAGGAGCCAATGGTCCTGGTAACTTTCCAGATTTTCCGAGCATCATCCCCCAGGTATTTTCATCTATCATGGAGAATCTCTCTTTCCCTTTTATCATCTGTATTACATTCATCAGAGATAAATTCTTGACATACTGACTGAATGGTGTTACCAATGGAGGATAACCGACCTTAGGCCATGTATGTCCTACTTCGTCAAATAACTTGATGAGTAAGTCATCTTGAGTAATGGTCTCTTTATTGTTTTTTGTCAGCCACTTATTTATAGAAGCGAGGTTCTTTTCTAGATCTGCCATCAGTGATCCCATCATACCCCCAGGTAGTCCTGGTTTGATAAGTAGGGAATTCATAAATCTATTCTTCTTATTTATATAGTAGCCTAAGGAATCATCTATAAATTTTTGTGTCAATGCTCTCACTTCCATGTAAGCATCCATATTGATAGGCTTCAATTTGAACCCTGCATCTCTGAGCATCTCATGCACAGTCAATAGATCTGCATGGCCAGTGCCCCAAGAAAGAGGTTCCATTCCTACATCTATCACATCCACACCATTTCTTGCTGCCTCCAGAGAAGAGACTACAGAAAAACCTGTAGTGGAGTGCCCGTGGTAACTGACGATTACACTAGGATGTCTGTCCTTTATGCCTTTTACCATCTTGCCGATAGATACTGGTCGGCCTATGCCGGCCATATCTTTGATACAAATTTCTTCAGCACCTGCATCTATGTACTTGTCTGCGAGATCTATGTAGTATTCTACAGTATGTACTGGAGAGAAGGTAATACTCATCGCCCCTTGCGCAATCATGCCTCCCTCTTTAGCATATTGGAATGAGAGTTCTAGATTCTGAGGATTATTAAGTCCGTCGAAGGTTCTTGAGATATCTGTACCTTGGATTTTTTTCAGCTTGAACATTAGCTTTCTCACATCTCTAGACACAGGACTCATTCTGATACCATTCAGTCCTCTTTCTAGCATGTGGGTTTGAATCCCTGCATCATTGAAAGGTTGTGTCCATTTTCTGACACTGATATTGGGGTTTTCGCCTCTGAGAAGATTTATCTGTTCGAAACCACCACCATTGGTTTCTACTCTATCGAAACAACCCATCGCTACTATAGGGTCCGCTACAGAGAGTAACTCATTGACATCAGGCATATACTTGCCAGAAGATTGCCACATGTCTCTATAGACTAAACCTAGTTTTATTTCCTTCCCCATGATTTCTAGTCTTTGATTTTTTTAACTGATTTGATTACACCATTTCCACTGGTCACTGTATCCACTACAGCTGAGAGCACTGCAAGGTGCTTAGAACTAAATTGTGGAGTTACAGACCTGGGTCGAGTTGTCGGCTTGACCGCTTCTTTAGAAAAGCGATTAACAAGTGTAATTAAAAGTTTCCCAAGGCCAATTACAATACCTAAAATAAAGAAAACAGAAAGCATTCCGACGAGCATGAGCTGCAGTGCTATATTGAGATTTTCTGTCATTTAGATATGAATTGGCTAAAAGAATCCAAAAGTATCAATTTTAATTAATCTGTAGTGTTTGAAATATAATATTTGGTGGTAGGTCAATTAATAGGAATTTGACATTTTATAGGGTGAATTGCATGAAATTTAAGTGATTTATCATCTTTCATTCCATTGTTTTCTTTTTTGCTCAAATCATTAATCCAACTTACTTTGGTAGTATCTATTGAATATGCCCAGTTAATTCATCTCAGATTAGATAAAAATGAAAGTATTTAAGTTCGGGGGGTCTTCGGTAAAGGATGCTGCAAGTATGTCTAATATAAAAGACATAATTAGTCAGTATGCTTCGGCTAAACTTGTAGTGGTGATTTCTGCTATGGGTAAGACTACTAATCGACTAGAATCCATCTTCAAGACCTATCTCCACAATGAGGAAGCAGGACTAGATGCACTCGATAGCCTCATCAGTGATCATGAGAAAGTCTGTGAGGAGCTCGGTCTTGATGCTGATAAGGTAGGCAGAGAAATGAGGGCTCTGATGATAGATAACCTCTCTCAGGTAGCTACCACTAATAATAGGTCTGCCATCTATGATCAGATAATATCCATCGGCGAATTGTGCTCTACAAAAATCATGGCGGAATATTTATCTAGTTCAGGTATCCCATCTAAGTGGATGGATGTCAGAAATGTAATCCTCACAGATAAAAACTACCGAGAAGGTAAAGTCGATTTTGCAATTACAAAAAACAAGATTCATAAGAAGGTAAAAAAATATCTGTTAGACACTGATGTAATCATTACACAAGGATTTATTGGGAGGTCTACAGAAGGCTTGACGACTACTTTAGGCAGAGAGGGGTCTGATTATACAGCATCTATATTTGCTTATTCTTTAGATGTAGAGGAACTCACTATCTGGAAAGACGTACCAGGAATTCTCACCGCTGATCCTAGGCGTTTTGAGAATGTAGAATTGTTAGATAAGTTGTCTTATAGAGAGGCGATAGAGATGACTTATTATGGCGCAAAAGTTATACATCCAAAAACCATCCAACCAATTCAGAAAAAGAATATACGACTAAACGTAAGGTCTTTTGAAGATACTTCACTTGCTGGTACCACAATAGCTGCTAATGGCTTACCGAGTTATCCACCTATAATAGTGATACAAGATAAAGTGATTCTCATTCAGATTACCAGTAATGATTTTTCTTTTATCGCAGAAAATCACATGGCAGTGATCTACAATAGAATGAGTGAGTTGCAAATTAAGTCCTCAGTGAATAGAAATTCTGCAATCAGCTTCACCTTATGTATTTCGCATGTGGAAGATGGATTACTGGATAAGTTTTTGAAGTCCTTAGATGATGGTTTTTCTACTGAGGTTTATAAAGACTTGCAGTTGATTTCTGTCAGGCATTTCTTGCCGGGTACGGTAGAGAGTCTAACTAAAGATAAGCTTGTGCTCTTTGAAGAAACACTGGATGATACCATACAACTCGTTGTGCGCCCTGTATTGCAACCTGTTGAAAAACAGTGATTTAGCTGAAAACACTTTTTATTAATCCACCGTCTACAGAGATAGTTTGTCCTGTGATATACCTAGAGTAGTCCGAAAGTAACCATGTCGCTAGAGAGGCAAGATCTTCGGGGTTGCCCATCTTTCCAGATAGAATTTCTTTTTCGAATTCTCCACGTGCTTCTGCGGTAGATATCCCTAAGAGTAGGCTCTTGTTATCGAATAATCTATCCATAGCAGGGGTGGCATGATAGCCGGGAGCAATGATGTTTAAGTTGATTCCTTTTTCTCCTATTTCTTGCGATAGTGTTTTGACAAATCCTACGACGGCTAGCCTTAATGAGTTAGAGAGCACAAGGTTTTCTATAGGTTGCTTTACAGAGGCGCTTTCTATGTAGATAATACGACCATAGTTGTGCTTTTCGAATAGGGGAAGAAGTTCTTTTGTGAGTTTGACTTTCCATCTCAGAATAGATTCATAGGCCTTGTCCCAGTCTTGTATTTCAGTATTGATAAAGGATTTAGCAGGTGGTCCACCAGCATTGATCACTATACCGCTAAGCTGACGATCATCGATGAGTCTTATAAGTTTACTTATAGTGGCATCAGTTGTAATATCACCAGCTAAAACTTCTACATTCTTTGGGTAGAGGTTTTGGAATGCCATTAAGTTTTCTTCCCTGCGGGCATTAATAATAACATGTGCATTTTCTTTGACTAGTGATTCCGCTATTGCTTTGCCGAAGCCACTTGTCGCACCAGTGACTACGAATAATTTGTTAGATAGATTGAGCTCCATTTTACTGAGTTATCATGCGGTCAAGAAAATTAAGAAATACTTTCTCTGGACGTGAGTAGTCCCCGTCAGCTTCAAAAACTTTTGTTATCAATTGGTAAAGGTTAGACTTTGCTTGATCTGTATTGCAGAAAGACTTTTTGTTTTCTAAGACTATTCGTAATACGTTATAGTCAGAGGTTTTGTTAAATAGTTCTAGCATTTTATTATAATCAGCCTCTGAGCAGAGGTTTTTGATAATCTTTATTTCCGGGTCAGAATAATCATAATCCGCATGAGCTGCATAGATGAGTACAAATGTTGTAAATTCTGAAGGGCTTAGTTGGGGGTAATTCATTGTGTGGTTATTGCTCTAGATCACTTTTAATTCTTTCCCTACTTTAGTAAAGGCTGTTATTGCCTTTTGTATTTGTTCTTCGGTATGTCCTGCAGAGATTTGCACTCTTATTCTTGCTTTTTCTTTAGGGACTACTGGGTAGAAAAATCCGATTACATAGATTCCTTCTTCTAGTAGTCTATTAGAAAACTCTTGAGAGAGCTTCGCATCATATAGCATTACTGGGACTATGGGATGTACGCCTGGGATAATGTCAAAGCCTGCGTCTGTCATTCCTTTTCTAAAAAGTTCCGTATTAGCTTCTAGTTTATCTCTCAGCGCTGTACTACTGGTTAGTTTCTCAAGTACAGTTAGTGATGCTCCTACTATAGAAGGTGCTAGAGTATTAGAAAAAAGGTAAGGTCTTGACCTTTGTCGTAGCATTTCTACTATTTCTTTAGAGGCTGCAGTAAATCCTCCAGAGGCTCCGCCGAGGGCTTTGCCAAAGGTGCCAGTGATAATATCTACTCTACCGTAAGCGCCACAATATTCGGCACTTCCTCTCCCTTTAGATCCGGTAAATCCAGTAGCGTGACAATCATCTACCATTACTATGGCATCATATTTTTCAGCTAAGTCGCAGATTTTATCCACCTGAGCGATGATGCCATCCATAGAGAAGACACCATCTGTAGCGATTAGCTTTCTTCTTGCTCCAGCAGCCTCTGCCTCTTTGAGCTTGGTCTCTAGGTCAGCCATGTCATTATTAGCGTAACGATAACGCTTTGCTTTACACAGTCTTATGCCATCTATTATCGAGGCATGGTTAAGCTGATCTGAGATGATGGCATCTTCTGCGCCAAGTAGGGGCTCGAATAGGCCTCCATTAGCATCAAAAGCTGCGGCATATAGAATGGCATCTTCTGTCCCTACGAATTTTGATATAGCTTGCTCTAGTTGCTTATGTATATCCTGGGTCCCACAGATGAATCTCACCGAAGACATTCCGAAACCATGGGTATCTATGGCGTCTTTGGCAGCTTGAATCACTTCAGGATCTGAAGAAAGACCTAAGTAGTTATTTGCACAGAAATTAAGAACATCGAGGCCCTTGCTTGTTTTTATACTGGCAGATTGTGGAGTAGTGATAATTCTTTCAGATTTAAATAATCCCTCGCTTTTTATAGAATCTAGCTCTCCTTGGAGGGCGGTATTTATTGATTTATTAGCCATTTAGTGCCTAGTTTATTAGAGAAAGGGCTAAAGATACCATCCCCAAATTCAAAGCAATAGAAAAAGGGGATTAATACAAATTACAAAAAATCGTAATATATACTTTGGTATTAGTTAATTGTTTATATATTTGCAATAAGTATAATGTGTTTAACCAGTAATTGAACATCTTATACTTTGTTTGTTTGACCGAAAACCGAATTTACTTCCCACCCACAAAAACAGTAGCTGTATAGCTAGATGGCTATGCTGTATTTTTTACTGTAAAGTATTACACAACAAAGGTCAAATGAGAAAATCATTTAGTGCTCGTAATTGGGGTCTATATTCCCTTACCCTAATTTCTATTTTATTCTTTTCTGGCTCTCTAATGAGTCAATGTAGTTCTGGAAATGTCGAAGGTCAAGTATATCTTGACGCCAACAACAACGGTGCTCTTAATGCCGCCGAGACAGGTTATGCAGGTGTGATGATCAGAGCATATGATGCTTCTGGCACTTGGGTAGGACAATCGGTCTCTGATGCTTCAGGAGCTTTTTCTATTTCAGGATTATCCGATGGATCTGATTACAGATTGGAATTTTCAAACACTAATAGTTATCAAAGTGCCATCTTAGGCCAAGATAATGGTGGTGATGTCCAATTCGTAACTGCACCATTTTGCCAGGCCCACTTAGGTCTTATAGATGGGTCAGGATCTTGTGATGCAGCTACAGAAGTCTATCTGTCTTGTTTCGTTAATGAACTAGGTGCTACTGGTCCAAATCAAGAAACAATAATCGGATTGACTAATAGCTTTAATGCAAGCTCTCCAGTTAATGTATACGCTAGACATTCTGAGACAGGAGCTGTATGGGGTATGGCACTAAAGGAAAGTACGCAGGAGCTGTTTTCTTCGGCCTTTGTAAAGCAGCACTCTTCACTAGGCCCAGGTGGTCTAGGAGCAATATATCTAACCAATATCACTAACCCTAGTACTTCAGTATATGCTAGTCTACCTAGCCTAGGAATAAATGTAGGGAGCTTATCAAGCGCTAATGCTGGAAATTGCGCATATGGTGATCAGGTCGGAAAGATTGGTTTAGGAGGACTAACCATAGATGATGCAGGTAACAATCTATTTGTTGCCAATCTATATAGTAATACAATCGTAAAGCTTAGTAGCTCAAATCCAACTGCAAGCTCGACTAGTAGCTTTCAAGTTCCAGACCCAGGATGCAGTGATGGTGACTATAGAGTTTTCGGCTTGACATATCATGCCGGTTCTCTCTATGTAGGAGTTACCTGCACAGCTGAAACTTCCAATGATGAAGATGATACTAGTATTCATGTCTATGAGATGAATGCTACTTCTGGTTCAGCTACTTTAGTCTTTAGCTCTGACTACACGAGAGGATTCTGGAGTAATACTCAGGTAGATAATAGATCAACTATGCAATGGTTGACAGATCTTGATTTTACTAACGATGGTAAAATGATCTTAGCCTTATCTGATAGACTCGGACATTCATATTGTAATACGGGTTCATCTCGATTAGATGATCAGTTTGGTGATATTCTTATTGCCGAAAATATAAATGGTTCTTGGGTATTAGAAAATAATGGTTCTATATCTACAGGAGCAGGTACTGGTGTTGGAAATGGACAAGGACCAGGTGGAGGAGAGTTCTTCGGAGCTGATTATTTTCCAGGTAATCCGTCAGATCACCCTGAAGTGGCACTTGGATCAGTATACGTAAGACCAGGTTCTAATGAAGTTATAGCTGCTGTTTTTGACCCTTCTTTGTCAGCTTATTCAGGAGGACTACATAGGTACAGTACGACTACTGGTCAGAAAGTAGGTGTAAGAGAACTTTACAATCAAAATATTGCAGAATACTTCGGTAAGGCAACTGGCTTCGGAGACATACATACTGGATGTGCACCCACTGCACCACAGATTGGAAATTTTGTATGGATAGATAATGACTGTGATGGAGTACAAGATGCTGGTGAGCCAGCTTTAGCGTACGCAGATGTTTATCTTTATGATGCACAATGTAATCAAGTAGCAAGCACTCAGACAGATCAAAATGGAAATTATAACTTTAATCAGGGGTTACAGTTAGGAGTGCAATATTACTTAGCTTTAGACCCATCTGCTTTTGATAATGGTGTTTCAGCATACAATCTAAATAATGTAATCTATACACCTACAACATATAGTGGTGCCAGTCATTTAGATTCTGACCTAGTGTTTGGACAATTTTGTCCTTCTCTTAATGGTGTTCCTGTAGCGTCAGTGATTCCTCAAGGTCCGAATAATCTAACTTTTGATCTAGGACTTAAGCCAGCGACAGATTTTGATCTAGCATGTAGAAAAATAAACCTGACTCCTGGTAAAAGTGAATTTGGAGATATCATAGAATTTGAGATTGAAATTTATAATCAAGGATCTGTAGCTGCAACTAATTATGAAATAGTTGATTATCTAACACCAGCATATGGTTTTGATCCAGTTATTAATAATGGGTGGATATTAGACGGGACTATGGCAAAAAAGATGATTAATAGCACTTTACTGCCAGGTCAAACTCATGTAGAAACTATAAAGTTAGAGTTAGTCGGTTCGGAGGACCTAGATGATTTTATAAATTATGCTGAGATCAGCTACACAATGGATGCTAACGGTGTTCAGAATTCAGATGTTGACTCTACCACTGATGATGACGCTACAAATGATGTAGGAGGATTAGTTGCAACGACTACTGATGATGTTATTACTGGTGTTGCGATTTTGGATGAAGATGATCATGACCCTGCAATGGTGTATTTTGCAGACCTTGCTTTAAGTAAAGTAAATAGAGATAACAGAACTTATTTTGCAGGTGAAGTTGTCACCTTTGATATCACAATTACTAATCAAGGGAATGTAGATGTGGAGAGTTTTGAAGTTGTGGATAGTTATCCTACAGGCTTAACCTTTGTCAGTTCATTGAATCAGGGATGGGTTGGTGTAAATTCTAATCTACTTAAATATAGCTATGATCAAGTACTTGCTGTAGGTGAGCAGGTGGAATTGTCTGTTAGATTTAAGATAGGAGATGCAAGTGAAGGTGTAGACTTAATGAACTATGCTGAGATAGCAAGCTTTGCATCTTCAAGACCAGAAATTACTGCAGATTTTGATTCTACACCTGATTCAGATATGCTGAATGATATAGGAGGTGACCCTTATAACTCTACAAACAACATGATAAATGATCATGCTATCATAGACGAAGATGACCATGATCCAGCAGGAGTTACTATTAGAGCTATAGATTTAGCCTTAATCAAAACTGTAGATCAGACAACCTATAACCTTGGCGATGAGGTTACTTATAATATCGAAATTCATAATCAAGGATCTGAAACAATAGGAAAAGTACAATTAGTTGACTTCTTACCTTCAGGAATGACCTTAGTGGATCAGTCATGGTCTCTAGATGCCGCAGGTGTAAGAGCATTTAAGATGGTTCATTTCGCTAACGGATTAGCGATGGGAGATGTACATATCGAGACTATCAGATTAAGAATAAATTCTTCAGCTCCTAAAGGTGCATTCCTTAATTATGCTGAAATAAGCGAAATATATAATACAAATAATGAGGATGTAAGTAGATCAGACATTGATTCACATGCAGATGCATTAATGGGCAATGACGCTGGAGGAATGCCGATGACTTCAATGGATGATTATCTATTAGGTGATGGAGCAGATGATGAAGATGACTCTGATCCTGCTGTAGTTTTTGTACCTACGATTACTTTATCAGAATCATGTGTTTGTCTGAACAATGCCACAAATCCATTTGACGGTCAATATAGGGAGCAAATCATGATTACTTCAGTTTCAGGAGAAACATGGTATATCGATTCAGAATTTGAATTCTATGATCTAGCTTCAGGACCTGGAGCACCAGTTAGTTATGCGACAGGACCAGGAGGTAAATTATTTAGTCAATCTTCTAACGGAGATGGTACCAGTTCTTACTTCTTAACAGGTAAGAGTATAGACGGTACACCATTTTCTCTAAGAGCTACTAATGGAGCTGGTATTTATTTGACTATCACTGGTGGGGACTGTGACTCTGTGACACCTACCGTAACTGGTGATGGCCTTGGTGCTGTATGTGCCAATAGTACGCATACTTATAGTGTGGATACGAGTGATCCTGCTTTTGAAAATTGTGTAGATTTCACATGGTATCTTGTAGGTAATGCTGCAGGAGGTGGAACTATTGTAAATATGCCAGGAACTAATGTAACTGGTTCTGGTAGTGGTATGGTAGGAACTGGCACAGGTCCAGGAAATTCGATCACTATAGAATGGGGTGCAGGAAATGGCCCTCACGAATTAATATTACTTCCTAACTGCCCTGATGAATGTGTGACTCCAGTTGTACTTGAGGTAGAGGTAGGTATGGGAGATGGTGCGATGTCTTGTATTCATGAGCTTAATGTATCTCTGGATAATGGATGTCAATCTTCTTTTGAAGCAGAAGATTTCTTGACTAGTCCAGTTATGGCTGGTGTAGCATATCAGTTGATTATGACTGATGCTTACGGAAATCTTATCCAAGAAAATATAGTAACCGAAGAGCATCTATGGACAAGTATCATGGCTAAAGTTATGAATCCATGTACAGGTAATTCTTGCTGGGCTAATGTCCATATAGAAGACAAGCTAGCTCCAAGAATTCAATGTGATGATATCGTCATCAACTGTTTTGACATAAATAGTTATGAGCCTATCGTAGTAGATAACTGTTCTACTTCAAGCTATGAATTAGTAGGCGAGACGACTACAGCATTGCCATGCTCTGCGCCTTTTATAGCAGAAATGTATAGAACATATGTTGCAGAAGATGGATACGGGAATGTATCAGCTCCTTGTACACAGAAAATAAATATAGCCCCTATAGACTTAGATGCAATCGCGATTCCAGATGACTTAACAGTTGTGGATGAAAATGCTTTGAGTTGTATGGGATTAGAATTAGATGAAAATGGTAATCCTGCACCTTCTATGACAGGAGTACCTACGATAAATAACAAACCATTATTTCCTGTCAGTGATTACCATTGTAATATAGGTGTTGACTACAGAGATGTGGTAGTAGCTGATTTTGGATGTTCTAAGAAAATCATGCGTACATGGACTGTCTATGATGGTTGTAATGAGCCATTGAGACGTGTGCAGACTATAGAAATCGCAGATGTGAGAGCACCATGGGTAGATTGTCCAGCTAATGTTACTATTAATACAGATGGAAGCCCAGGATGTGATGCGGAATATACAATACCATTACCTCAGATAACAGATGACTGTACTGTAGATAATTTTAGAATTGATGTTACTTACTCTGGAGGATTTATCCAGAATCTTGATGCAGCTACTTCTGTAGTAGTTTCATCTGCTGATGGATCAGCAATCACATATAACGTATATGATGAATGTGGTAATCTATCTACTTGTACTCATAATGTTACAGTTCTTGATAATGTAAGTCCTACAGCGGTTTGTGATGGTAGCTCTGTTGTTTCTCTAAGACTAGACGGAACAGCAAAAGCGTTTCCTCAGACCTTTGATGATGGGAGTTATGATGATTGTAACTTATTTAAGACATTAGTAAGAAGAATGGACAGTCCATGTGATTGTGACCGTCCTAAGTTTGATGATATGAAGTTCTTGGGAGAAAGAAATGGTAGATATTACTACATTTCTTCTTTTGACAGGACTTGTCTTAAGGCTGCTAGTTTGGCTACAGCTTACGGAGGAAGTCTACTGACTCTAGAATCAGAAGAAGAACATGATTGGGTCTATGAGCAAGTGACTGACTACTTGCCAGGAGCTAGTTATTATATAGGTCTAAAAGATAAATCAGGTAATGGTGATTTCACATGGGATAACCATGCTGAGCCAGACTTTAATATATGGTCTGGTGGTGCGCCTACAGATGCAGGAGAATGCGTCGTAGTGAATGACGCAGGAGAATGGGAAGTAGTCGGTGATCTGGAAACAAGATTCGTACTAGAGGTAGCTAACCCATGTGGATTTAGCGAAGAAGTTGCTTTTTGTTGTGCTGACGTAGGAGAAAATTCTATGGTAGTATTGAGAGCTATAGATTACTTTGGGGGTTTCAATGACTGTATGGTAAACGTAGAGGTTCAAGACAAAGTACCACCTGTACTTTCTTGTCCTGATAATATTGTCCTTGACTGTGCAGCGGTAGTTGACCTAAATAATCTTCTAGAGTATGGTGAAGCGACAGCGAGTGATGTTTGTATTGTGAACATTGTGCCAGAAGTTATAGACGAGAGAGACCAATGTGGTACAGGTACTATTATCAGACGATTCGTAGCATCAGATGCTAGTGGTGTAAGTTCTTGTGATCAAATTATCTCATTCGAGAATGACGAGCCATTTGACTTTGATGAAATCATTAGACCTGAGGACTTTGATACAGATCTAGGTTGTAATTTTGGATTATTGCATCCAGATAACTTACCTGTAGAAAATGCATATCCAATTTATCCTACGGATGCTTGTGATATAGTAGAAGGTATATTCGAAGATCAGGTATTCTCATTTGCAGGAACCGGTGCTGATGCTTGTTTGAAAATATTGAGAACATGGACTGTAATCGATTGGTGTCAAGTAGATGCTGATGGTTTACCACTATCTGTATCTTTTGATCAGACAATAAAAGTACAAAATACTGCAGGTCCTGAAATAGTTTCAGGTCAATGTGATTCATTAGTGGTTACAACATTAGAATGCGATAATGCTGATGTATCATTCAGTGTTACTGCTAATGATGACTGTACTCCAGGAGAGCAACTTCAGAACTGTCTTAGAATTGATTTCAATAATGATGGGACTTTTGATTTTGAAGATTGCCTAGTTTCTAACACAGTGTCGTTTAATAATAAATTACCTGTAGGTAGTCATACTGCATTAATCAGTTTCTCTGATCTATGTGGCAATACAACTACTTGTAGTAAGCCAATAGTAATTAAAAATGAAAAGCCACCAGTAGCTTATTGTAAGTCTGGATTAAGCGTGGCATTAGAGCCAATGGATCTTGATGGTGACGGAGTACCAGACGATGAGATGGCATGTATCTTCCCTCATATGCTTGATCTAGGATCAGAGCACCCATGTGGAAATAATTTCGGGATAAGCTTCTGTAACAATGATCCTACTAATAAGATTACATTCGATTGTACAGATATAGGTACTCAGATAGTTACTCTATGTGTAATAGATGAGTTTGGAAACTCTGCAAGTTGTCAGACGAGTATAGAAGTGCAGGATAATAATGATGAAGATTTCTGCCCTGAATTTGATTTAGCCTTACTTAAGGAGATCGTAGATGAACAGCCTGAATATAATGCGGGTGATACAGTTAAGTTTAGAATGACTGTCTTCAATCAAGGTAATATTGATGCGATAGATACTAGACTTATAGACTATATCCCTGAAGGGTTAGAATTTATACCTGGATTAAATCCTGGATGGACTGGACCAGATGCAAATGGAGATGTGAGCTACAATACGATGCCGACTATTCCAGCTAATCCATTTGATGTTCCTGGGATAAATGACTTCGAGATAGTTTGTATTTATTTGCGAATAGCTCCTAATACTATGGAGACTTGTCTTGTAAATACTGTAGAAATATCTGCTTCTGGAAACCCTGCTTTCCCAACATATCCAGATCTAGATAGTAACGCAGATAATATAGAATCTAACGATACTGTAAAAGATAATTTCTTAAATGAAGATGGATCTAACTTCCCTGATCAAGATGAAGATGACCATGATATCTCGAAGGTAAATATTAGGCAAGTGTATGACTTGGCATTGACCAAAGAAATCACTTCAGGTTTTGTAGGTCCTTATGCTCCAGGTGATGCAGTAAACTATACGATAACAATTACTAATGAAGGAACCTTGGATGCAACTACTGTAGATGTTCAAGATAATATACCTGCAGGACTAATCCTGAATGATGCTGATTGGTCATTAGTGGGAGGAAATGCAGTACTGAATAACTCTATACCTTTTATAGGCGTAGGTACTTCACAATCTGTGGATATTACCTTTACAATTGATCCTTTATTTATGGGTGATTCTATTTTGAATGATGCTCAGATCATAGATAGAGATGGTAGTGATCCGGTAGATATAGATAGTAGTACAGCTACTGATAAAGGTGTAGATGAAGATGGAGATGGTAATGGAGATGATGATGACGAAGATTCTGCAATGATTACCTTGACACAGGTATTTGATCTTGCATTGACTAAATCAATATCTGCAGGTGGTCCAGCATTGTACCAGACTGGTGAAGTGGTTTCGTTTGATATTACTGTCTTCAACCAAGGAAGTTTAGATGCTTCTAATGTTGTAGTAACAGATTATGTGAGAGCAAACTTGATATATAACCAGAGTTTAGGAAACAATGCTTCTAATGGATGGACAGCCGCTACTAACCCAACTAACACCATAGGCTTTATCCCTGCTGGTGGCAGTGAGACAGTGACCATTTCATTGATGATAGATCCAGAATTTACAGGAGCTATGCTTATAAATGATGCTGAGATTACAAACGCAACTAACGTATTAGGACTTCCTGATGAGGATTCTTCCCCTAACGACAATAGCAATACACCATCAGAAACTGGAACAGATGGTGACATCGGAGATGCTCCTGATAATCCTAATGATAATGACGATTATGATCCTGCTCTAGTAATGGTAGATTGTACTTTAGAGCCTATCTGTAATGTGATACCTTCATTAGAAGTTTCATTAGATTCAGATGGTAATGCAAGTATAACCGCTGCAATGATAGACAATGGGTCTGAAGCAACTTGTGATGGACTTAACGTTACTTTAGCTTTAAGTCAGACTTCCTTTGACTGCAGCGATAAGGGCAATGGAAATGTTGTCACAGTGACTGTTACAGATGATCAAGGGAATGTGAGTAATGATCCGACCTGTACTACTACAATTACAGTAGTAGATGAGATTAATCCGACTATAACTTGTCAAGGAATTTCAACGACACTAGATTCTAACGGTGATCCTATTGTAGATCTTAACGATGTAGTTGTAGCCTCAGGTGATAATTGTACTATTGTAAGTACGGAATTATTCCTTCCTTCAATCATAGATGAATGTGGGGCTAATAATTCTACAGTTGTTGTTGCAGATCAATGTGGAAATACTGGCTCATGTAACTTTGATATTACAATTGCTGAGCTAGAGCCAATCTGTAATATCTTAAGTGCAGTTACAATTAATTTGGATGCCAACGGCGTTGCAACTCTTGATCCTAGTGAGGTAGATAATGGTTCTACTTCTGCTTGTGGCGTACTTGAGGTAAACTTAAGTTTAAGTCAGACGACCTTTGATTGTGATGATAAGGGTAGTGGTAACATAGTGACCTTAACAGTTACTGATACTGAAGGAAATACATACTCAGGTGATGACTGTATCTCAGACATTACAGTAGTAGATGAAATAGATCCAACTATAACTTGTATGGGTATCACTACAACTCTGGATGGTAATGGAGATCCAATTATTAATCTAAGTGATGTAATAGTTTCTTCTGGTGATAACTGTTCTATCGTAAGTACAGA
>CAKZVK010000145.1 GCA_937921825.1 uncultured Saprospiraceae bacterium | reverse complement strand
TTGCTGAATTTTGATTTGGCTGCTGCCTTGGCTGCAGCTTTTTTAGCCGCTTCTTCTGCTGCTTTTCTCTTAGCCTCTTCCTTGGCTTTCCTTTTGGCTTCTGCTTCTGCTTGGGCCTTTGCTTTTGCTTCTGCCTCGGCTTTCTCTTTAGCTTTTTCTTCAGCAGACTTCGTGGCTTTTTTCTCTACTGCCTTTTCTTTGGTCGCTACGATAGGTGCCTCTTTTTCCAGTGTTTTGGATTGTATTTTTTGCACTGCTTTTTTTGGAGTTGCTTTTGCTTTCGCAGCAGGCTTGGAACTCGCAGGTTTTGCTACTGCCTTTGTTTGTTGTGGAGGTGCACTACTTGGTGCTGGTGTTGTCTTTGTTTTACGTTCTGCACTCTTATATCCTAGTGCAACTTGTATCCCCTCAAACTGAGGTGGCTCAGGTTCTTTGCTGAAGGCACTGACTATAGGTATAAGTAGTAGAAGTAAAAGGAACAGATGGACTATTATGCTGATAGACAAGCTATCACGCTTCTGCTTTTGTTCATCTATGGTTATAGAATCATACATGGTTCTCAGGTTGTATCTTACTATTATCAAGTTATATAACTGATAAAATAGGCTTCTAGTATCTCCTTCTTAGGTAAAAGTCACCTAGTACGGGCTAGAACTTATTATCATTATCAGTAATATCTAAATTACTGATAACCAAGAACAAGAATCAAACCAAACTCTTTGGAGACTCTAGGAATAAGAAAATAAATTGAAAGAAATTATTGAGGGGTCCAAATAGCTTACAAATACTACCTCGGATCTGTCATGATCGCATCTATCTGATAGCGATAGGCGATATCCAGAATGGCAACTACCGACTCGTTAGGGGCATTATCATCAGGGATAATAACGATAGAGACCTTCTTAGATTTTTTCTTCTGGTCTCGGACTGCTTTTTCGATGGCGCTTTTTCTGGCTTTGGCTCCATTCAGAAGGTAGGTGCCGTTCTTATTGACTTTCACCTCAGAAGGTGGAAACTTAGGCTGATTGGTTGTTTGCTTCTTGGATTGTCCAGGGAGCTTTAGATTGAGGGCATTAGGGACTACCATACTAGAGGTCAACATAAAGAAAATCAAAAGCAGAAATATGATATCTGTCAATGATGACATACTAAACTCTGCGCTGACCTTTGCTCTTTTCTTCATTCCCATGACAATCTATTTTCTTGGTTGAGTCGCTATATGTGCGGAAATTCCCAGAGACTGCGCTAAGACAATCATATCATTTATCTTCTTCCAAGGAACACCTATCTCAGCTACTATTGCTAGATCAGCATTATCCTTATTACTCATCTTAGATAAAGTAGATCGTACCCTACCCTTCAGCTTAGATTTCGTTATGGGTTTGCCATTGAAAGAGAGCTTACCATCTTTAGTCATCATGACTATCAGATCACTAGGAGCGACGGTGACACTATTAGACTCTGGTAGTTTGATATTAATCTGTACCATAGAGGATGTCAACATAAAGAAGATCAGCAATAAGAATATAATGTCAGTCAATGACGACATACTAAACTCTGCACTTACTTTACTTCTTTTCTTCATGGTATACTCTACTTAGTACTAATAAATTAAGCAGTAGGCTCTTGGAGTAGATCCATGAATTCTGTTGCAGTCATTTCCATCTTATTGATCGCTTTATCTACCTGAGAAACGAGATAGTTATAACCTACAAAAGAAACAATTCCTATAAATAGACCAAAAGCTGTCGTGATCAAGGCAGTATAGATACCCCCTGCTAAGACATCTGGTGTTACGTTTTGCTCACTGGCCATCTTGTAGAAGGCGAGTATCATACCTGTCACTGTACCGAAGAATCCAATCATCGGCGCTGCACCTGAGATACTGGCTAGAGATGAAAGATTTTTCTCTAGCTTAAATATTTCAAGATTACCTACATTTTCTATTGCAGCATCTATATCTCTAAGAGGCTTGCCTATTCTAGCTATGCCCTTTTCTACCATTCTAGCATATGGAGAATTCACACCTGCTAACATTGCTTTAGCACCAGCAATATTTCCAGAAGTCACTGCGGCACGGATATTATTCATAAAGCTGTCATCGATCTGAGTTGCCTTCTTAATGGTAAAGTATCTCTCAAAGAAGAAGTACAGTGCCAATATGGATAATACGAGTAATATAATATTGATAGCTATACCTAACGGGCCACCTTGCATCAGGATGTCAATGACATTCTGTACCCCCATTCCTGCATCTTCGTCAGTAGCTTGTAAGAAAAACCCGAAATAGAACATATGATATTTATTAAGTTGGATGATAAACGATGTTAAATCATCGTAAATTATAAGAAGACACAAATTTAGGCATTATAAAACATATTACAAATAGTAATTATTTGTTTAATAGCTCTATTTCAGACAGTTATTACTCCTTAAGCTAAAAATTTCGGCCAGTGATGATTCCATATAATGACCTGTATTAACTTTTTGTCTACTTAATTACGGCCAACTGCCTAGTATTTAAACCCTAAAATCAGTTCTTTTGCAGTTCATATAAAAGAAAGAAATCATGGCCAAAATATTAATCAACGACGGAATACATACTGCAGGACTAGAAAAGCTTAGAGCAGCTGGACATGAGGTAGATAATATCAAAATACCTCAAGAAGAGCTAATGGAAAAGCTTCCTGAGTATAGTGCAATCTGTGTCAGAAGTGCTACCAAAGTGAGACAAGAGTTGATTGATAACTGCCCGAACCTAAAAGTTATAGGAAGAGGTGGTGTCGGCTTAGATAATATAGATGTAGATCATGCTAAGTCCAAAGGTGTCGAAGTCGTCAATACACCTGCAGCTTCTTCTAGATCAGTTGCAGAGTTAGTCTTTGCACATTTATTCAGCATTTCACGCTTCGTCTATAAATCCAACAGGCACATGCCTAAGGATGGCAGAGATGAATTCAAAGCCCTAAAAAAGTCATACTCTAAGGGTTTTGAACTGAAAGGGAAGACCTTAGGCATTATAGGCCTCGGTAGAATAGGACAAGAAACTGCTAAACTAGCTCTAGGGATAGGAATGAAAGTCGTCGGAGTAGATCCCTATGCAGATGGCCCTACGGTAGACTTAGAAATCGGAGGTCAAAAGTTAGCTGTTGCTATTCCTATGAAGAGCATGGACGAAATGCTAGCAGAGGTAGATATCATTACGTTACATATTCCTTTCACGGGGGCACCTGTACTGTCTACGACTGAGTTTGCTAAGATGAAAGATGGCGTCATACTGATCAATGCGGCCAGAGGCGGTACAGTAGATGAAGAAGCTCTTCTTGCAGCTCTAGTCAGTGAAAAAGTCGCAGCAGCTGGATTGGATGTATTTGAAAATGAGCCACAGCCGAGAGCAGATCTACTACAACATCCCAATGTCTCGTGTACGCCTCATATTGGCGCCTCTACTGGAGAAGCTCAGGAAAACATAGGCCTAGAGCTTGCAGACAAATTGATTTCTATTCTAGCTTAGAGTATCTACTCTAGCAGAGAGACTATTTCCAAATCAAATACCAGAGGTGTATTAGGTTCTATCAGACCTGGAAAACCTCTAGTGCCATAGGCCAAATGAGAGGGCAAAAGCAACTGAGCTTTAGTTCCTGTATTCATCATTTTCAGTGCCTCATTCCAGCCAGGAACCATAGCTCCTACATTAAAAGAAAGGGGCTTCCCTCTTTTATAACTGCTATCGAAGACTTTCCCATCTAGGAAGTAGCCTTGATAATGGGCACTAGTCGGTTGATTATGAATAAGTTTAGGACCTTTTCCTTCTTGATGAATGACATAGTATAGGCCAGATGGTGTACGTGTCACATCAAGATTCTTTTCTACGGCATAGTCTATCAGCGCATTCTCATCCTTTTGTGCTTGGGTAACAGGACTTGAATGAAAATTAGTGTACAGTCGTTCTGCTAGTTTGGTGGTGGCTTCTCGTTTTTGTAGTGGTTGTGCCGCTTTGGAAACAATATCCCCACCGGTCTTTTTAGAGCCATCTGTAACACAGGCTGCAAAAAGTCCAATCAATACAACTATCAAGGCGATCCATTTTAGTATTTCCATCATTCATTGTTATATGAAAGCCAAGATATACACATTAGGTCAGATAATTGGTTTTCTTCAAGGAATGCTATATTTACATATTATATTTTAATAGATATATTTCACAAAGCTCCAATCTGCAATAATGAGTAAAACCTCAATTCAAAATGGAATTTTTCTTGGGCTGGCATTAGTCATCTCTTCCTATATTATCTATCTCGCTAATCCTAACATGTATCTGACAGCGAGATCTAGCATTCTATTTCTCATTTTCCTTTTGATCATGATCAAGTCAGGTCTGGATGCTCGAAAGAGTAATGGAGGCTTCATTAATTTCAAATCGGCCTTTATCAATATGTTTATCACTGGAGCCATAGGCACTTTTCTGTGTACCTTATTCGAGTATATCCATGTCAATTTTATGGCGCCAGAACTGATAGAGATGCAAAGAGAATTAGCTCTAGAAGCTGCAGAGAAGGTCTCTGGACTCTTTGGCGATCTAGGAGAAGAGTTTGAAGAAGAGATGGAAGCACAGCTAGAAAAGTTAGAAGAAGAAAACTTTGCCAGCTTACCTAATTCTATAAAAAACTACTTCCTTAGATTGATAGCTCCAGTTGCATTTTTCTCTGCTATTATCGGTGCCATAATCAAAAGAAAAGGTCAGTCTAATGGTGATGACCTAGATAAGGATGAAGGGCCTAGATATATTGTAAACAAATAAGATAGACAAAGTATGGATCTATCTATTGTCATTCCTTTATACAACGAGGAAGAATCACTTCCAGAACTACTGAGCTGGATAAAAAAATCTATCCAAAGCCAGCAGTGGGCATATGAAGTCATCATGGTCGATGATGGTAGCAATGATAATTCATGGAATACAATCGTAGAGCTCAAGAATAGCTATCCAGAAATAGTAGGCATCAAGCTGAGACGTAACTACGGAAAATCTGCCGCCCTTAATAAGGCATTCGAACAAGCACAAGGAGATGTCGTTATAACTATGGATGCTGATCTTCAAGACAGCCCAGAAGAAATCCCAGAACTCTATCAGATGATAATGAGAGATGGTTTTGATCTCGTCTCAGGATGGAAAAAAGAAAGACATGACCCTGTCTCTAAGACTATACCGACCAAACTTTATAACTGGGCCACTCGAGTAATGTCAGGTATCAAACTCCATGACATGAACTGTGGACTTAAGGCTTATAAGCATGAAGTCGTCAAAAGCGTAGAAGTCTACGGTGAGATGCACAGATACATTCCAGTACTGGCTAAGATTCAGGGCTTTGAAAAGATAGGAGAAAAAGTCGTTCAGCATCAGGCAAGAAAACATGGTGTGACCAAGTTTGGATTGAATAGATTCAGCAGAGGTCCATTAGATCTGTTGACGATTTCCTTTATCGGTCGCTTCGGTAAGAGGCCTATGCACTTCTTTGGAAGTACTGGTATGTTATTTACTATCATCGGTGTCTTGCTGCTCACTGTCTTGACTGTGCAGAAAGTTATCTATAAAGTAGGAGGCATAGCGAGCCGACCAATGTTCTTCTTGGGTATGCTCTTAATAATAGTTGGTATACAGTTATTTATTGCGGGCTTCCTCGCAGAGATGATTTCTCGAAACAACCCCAAACGCAACGAGTACTCGATTGCAGAAACAATATAAAAGATGTCACGAAAAGTCATTTTCATCGGACCTGCTTATCCCTATAGAGGTGGCATAGCAGCCTTCAATGAAAACCTTGCAACCATCTTCCAGCACAATGGCTGGGAATGCAAAATATTTACTTTTACACAGCAGTACCCTAACCTCTTGTTCCCAGGCAAAAATCAATTAACCACCGAAGACCCAAGACCCAATCTCTCGATCAAAAGAGGAATATACAGTACTAATCCGTTAAACTGGCTCAAGATCTCAAAAGAGATAATCAAAGAAGATCCTGACCTGGTCATCACTCAGTATTGGATGCCTTTCATGGCCCCTGCCTTTGGGACTATTCTAAGAGGCATAAAAAAAGAACTGAAGGATATCAAGACCGTCACCGTTGTCCATAACTTCAAACCCCACGAAAGCAGAATAGGTGACAAACAATTGAATAAGTTTATCGCTAACAGAACAGATATACTGGTTAGTCTTTCTTCTAGTGTCAAAGCAGATATAGAAAACTCAGTAAAAGACAAACCAGTCTTACAGCTCTTCCACCCTATCTACAATCATTATGGATCTGAAATATCAAAGACAAATGCAAAGGAAGCCCTAGGCTGGTCAGAGGATACAAAGTATCTCTTGTTCTTTGGTCTGGTCAGAGCATACAAGGGTTTGGATCTACTAATAGAGGCCTTAGCACTCTTAGAATCAAATGAAAAATATAAGCTTGTCATCGCTGGAGAATTCTATGAGGACCAAAAGAAGTATGACAAGCTCATAGCTGAAAAAAACTTAGAAAATAGAATCATCATTAGAAATGAATATATCCCTAATGAAGATATCCCAAAGTTATTTTGTGCCTCAGAAGCGATCGTGCTTCCTTACAGAACAGCTACTCAGTCAGGGGTAGTCCCAATAGCTTTGCACTTCAGAAGACCCGTGATAGTCACTAGAGTTGGTGGTCTTGCTGCACTCATAGAGAGGCATAACATAGGACTGATCGCTGAACCAGAAGCTAGCTCGATAGCTAATCACCTAGACGCTTTTCTTACCGGATCTGTGAAACTCAATAATGACTTCGAAGAGATAAAAGATGACCTCTCATGGCAATCATTCTATGATGAGTTTCTGCAGAACATAGAACAGCTGGGTAATCTATGAAGTCGGCCAAAATGAATGCTCACAAATTAAAAAGCACAGACGGTCTAGTGCTACACCTGCATTCGGCAGTATGTGATAATCCTAAAGCAGACCTAGTTTTTATTCATGGTTTTTTTGAGCATAGTGGACGGTATGGAGATCTTGCAGCATACTTTAATGCTGACAACTATAACTTCTACAGCTATGACCAAAGAAGTCATGGACTCTCTGGAGGCCCATATCGCTCATATGTATCTTCATTTGAAAATTACATTTCAGATCTAAGAACAGTATTGGCTCATTTCAATATAGGAGCTGATCGTCCATTCTATCTTGTCTCGCATAGCATGGGAGGCTTAGTCCTCGTCAGTCACTTACTTGAGAAAAAGGAAGTATCGCCTCTTTTTAAAGGTGCTATATTCTCCGCACCGCTGATCTTGCCTGACAAAGACATGGCTCCCCTACTGCAAAAACTCTCAGGGCTTATAGGAACATTATTTCCTAAACTAAAGACGATCAAACTAGATAGTTCTCATATCTCTAGAGATCCGCAGGAGATAAAAAAGTATGAATCAGATCCTCTTAACTATACTGATAAAATGTATGCCGCATCAGGCTACCAGTTATTAAAGCAGATGCGACTGATACAACCTCAGCTCAAGCAGTTCGACTATCCATTTTTAGTACTGCATGGCACAGATGATAAGTTAGCGGAAGTAGAAGGCAGCAAACTACTCTATAAAAGCGCAGCCTCAAGGGATAAGGAATTCGTCCCTTTAGAGCACTTCAAGCATGAAATCCTGAAAGAAATAGATAAAGAAATCGTTCACTCTAAAATCAAAACATGGATGAACGCAAGACTATAATCTTTAAACGATCTCTAGTATTCTTCCTCTTCTTTGGTCTACTGTCCTTGTATAGTTGCAAGAGAACAGGTAGTGTAGTAGAGCAGCCTTATATTTTTGAGCATAACCTAAGATTACCGTCAAAGGGCATTACTACTCAGACACCTACCCTAGTGCTGATGCATGGCTATGGCAGCAATGAAGATGATATGACTTCCTTTGCAAAGGCCCTCCCAGAAGAACTCCTAGTCGTTTGCCCTAGAGCTCCGCTTACTTTGTCAACGGGCAGATACAGCTGGTATCCACTAGAGAAAAATGGCAAAGAAAGAATCTATGACATCACTGAAGTCCTATCCAGTTCAAAAAAATTAGGAGATTATATTCTACAGCTCATTCACAAAAATAAGGTCCATCCTGACAAGATCATGTTAGGAGGTTTCAGCCAAGGAGGCATTATGACTTTGACTGTAGCTTTGACTCAACCCGACCTTATCACCGCGGCACTATGCCTTAGTGGACAACTATTACCTGAACTGAGCAATAGGATTGCAAAAGACCGATCTTTGCAGCAAGTGAAATATTTTATCAGCCATGGTACTGAAGATACAGTACTCCCCATCTCCAATATGAAAGAAACCGCGGCTATGCTAGAAAGCAAAGGCATTCAAGTAGAGTCACATTGGTATCCTGTTGCACATACTATGAGTCAGCAGAACTATAGAGATATGATAGCATGGCTAAACAATCAGATATAAACGGATGCTATTCCAAGAAGTACGCAATAAATCCTCAGAGGAATACTGGAACATCATCACCCACCTGGCGGGCTTGGTCCTTGCCTTCATAGGTATGATAGTACTGATCTATAAGATCCCTAGTGATCTCAATGATTTTCGATTTGTTTCGGTTTTTATCTTCAGTATTAGCTCTATGATGGTCTATGCCGCTTCTTGCATCTATCATTTTAATTGGGATACACCATACAAACCTATCTCCAGAACCCTAGATCACATTGCGATTTATTACCTCATAGCAGGATCTTATACGCCATTCCTACTGATTACCTTCCCCTTAGAAATTGGATGGAAGATGATTCAGATTGTCTGGTTTTTTGCTCTCGCGGGGACCCTATTCAAGTTTTTCTACACGGGTAAATATGAGATCCTTTCTTTGATCTTCTATGTCCTGATGGGATGGACTGTTTTATTAGAGTTTAGAGTTTTCATAGAAAGTACACCAGTGGATACTTTTTACCTCATCCTTCTTGGGGCCGCTTTTTATTTGAGTGGAATTATCTTCTACAGGTGGAAGAGCCTAAAGTATAATCATGCTTACTGGCATTTATTTGTCATCGCGGGGAATCTCTCACACCTCGCAGCGGTCTACACTATCCTCTAATAGATTCAAGAAAATCTTTTTATCAATTTTCCGCATCTAAATTTAAACCCTGCAGTTCCATGAGGCATATATTCCTTGGCGACCTCCACTAGTTCTGCTCGTAGTTCTGGATACTTATCCGCCACCTTTCCACAAACAGTAATAGAAAAGCATCTTATAGCTGTCGCTACTTTTGTGTCTATGATAAAAGCCATGCAGCTATCATAGAGTTCGCCTTCGATTTCTTCCGGAATATCTATATCCTCAAAGATTCTTATAGTATTCCGCTTTATAGCATCATGCGAGGGTTGGTTTAGAGAGGCGACCATCTTTTCTAAGTAGGGCCGTATGAGTTTAGGTTGTTTCTTACCTATCTCCCCTATAGCCCAAGATGCTCGCTGTCCATATCTCCACTTCTCATGAAAAAAGAAATACATCAGGTCCGCCATTTTTTTCTTAGAAGAACCAACGTATAAGATTATCTCATTTCTGAGTTCCTTGTTATGTCCTGACTCTAATAAAGTCTGTATATGTTCTCGACTGCTCACTCTGCAAAAATATTATATATAATTATGTCTAATATATTCTGATAATACTGATATACCACTATCTTTGCCAACTGTCCCAAGTGTTTTTTAATTTCTTTCATCCCAAAGACCTTAAGTTGTGAAATCTGGATGTAGAAATGAGGGAAATAAATAGGTACTTAGTAACAGCCGCACTTCCATATGCTAACGGCCCACTACACATAGGTCATCTTGCAGGAGCATATTTATCAGGGGACATTTACTGCCGCTTTTTACGATTATACGGAAAAGATGTTGCTTACATCTGTGGCTCAGATGAGCATGGCGCAGCTATCACCATAAAAGCGCTAAAAGAAAACAAAGCCCCTCAAGAAATAGTCGATAAATATCACGAGCTATTTCAAGACACTTTTCAAAAGATGGGCATCGGTTTTGATCACTATCATAGGACTTCGGCAGCGCTTCACCATGAAACCTCTCAAGACTTTTTCAGAGAGCTTCATAAAAAAGGTGAATTCATAGAAAAGGAATCTGAACAGTACTACGACCCTATCGCCAAGCAATTTCTAGCAGATAGGTACATCAAAGGGACTTGTCCCAAATGTTCTCATGATGCTGCATATGGAGATCAATGTGAAAAATGTGGTAGTGCTCTCAGTCCTACTGAGCTTATAAATCCCCAAAGTACTCTCAGTGAGGGCAAACCAGAAATCAGAAAAACAAAACACTGGTTCCTACCTTTAGATAAATATGAAGAGTGGCTGAAGGAGTGGGTCAATGAAGGAACCCTAAAAGGAGGATTCCGACACTACCCTAGCGACTGGAAAAACCATGTACTTGGTCAGTGTAGATCTTGGTTAGATAATGGCTTACATCCAAGAGCCATGACTAGAGACCTTAGTTGGGGAGTAGATGTGCCACAAGAAATAGAAGGCGCTCAAGGAAAAAAACTCTATGTCTGGCTAGATGCTCCCATAGGTTACATCTCTTCTACTAAACAGTGGGCAGAAGACAACAATAGAGACTGGAAAGATTACTGGCAGAAAGAGGATTCTGCTCTTATCCATTTTATAGGCAAGGATAATATCGTTTTCCACTGTATCATCTTCCCTGCTATACTGAAAGCACATGGTGACTTTGTATTACCTATGAATGTCCCTGCTAATCAATTCATGAATCTGGAGGGAGATAAGATCTCCACTTCTAGAAACTGGGCCATCTGGGTACATGAGTATCTTGAAGACCTCCCAGGCAAACAAGATGAGCTGAGATACTGCCTCATCAAAAATATGCCTGAGCTAAAGGATAGTGAATTCACTTGGAAGTCCTACCAAGAGGCCAACAATAACGAACTGGTCAATAACCTTGCAAACTTCATCAACCGTGTCATCGTCCTTACTAATAAATACTACGAGGGTCAGGTTCCAGAATTTGA
>CAKZVK010000144.1 GCA_937921825.1 uncultured Saprospiraceae bacterium | reverse complement strand
CAACATACATAATAGCAATAGATCAAGGGACAAGTAGCTGCAGAGCTATGTTGATAGATGCAGAGGGGGCGATCATTGGGGTAGAACAACAAGAATTCACACAGATTTTCCCACAGTCAGATTGGGTAGAGCATGATCCCCAAGAGATATGGGAAGTACAGATGAAAGTGCTAGACCAGTTGATCACTAAGCATGTGAAGGATCTCACTACTATTAAAGGCATTGGTATCACTAATCAGCGAGAGACAACTGTCGTCTGGAATAAGCATACTGGTGAACCTGTCTATAATGCCATCGTATGGCAAGACAAAAGAACTTCTGACTACTGTAAGAAACTAAGGCAAGAGGGCTTTGAAGAATATACGGTCAGTAATATGGGGCTTCCACTAGACCCTTATTTCTCAGGGACTAAGCTAAGATGGATTCTAAATGAGACGAGAGAGAATCCAGATGATTTACTTTTTGGGACCATAGATACTTGGCTCATATGGAAGATGACAGAAGGCCAGAGCCATGTTACAGATTATACGAATGCTTCCAGAACCTTGCTCTTTAATATCCGAACCTTGGAATGGGATAAGAAGGCGCTGAATCAATTTGGTATTCCTGATAATGTCTTACCTCAGGTCCAGGAGTCAGCCTCACATTTTGGAGTTTTTAAATTTCAAGACGTAGAGATACCCATCACAGGGGTGGCTGGAGATCAACAAGCTGCACTTTTTGGGCAGGCATGTTTTCATGAAGGCATGGCAAAAAATACTTATGGTACAGGATGCTTTATGCTGATGAATGTAGGTGCTGAATTTGTAAGCTCACAGAATGGTTTATTGACCACACTTTGCTGTGATGCTGAGGGTAAAGTGGCCTATGCTTTAGAGGGAAGTATCTTTGTTGCTGGGGCAGCAATACAATGGCTAAGAGATGGACTAGAGATAATTTCAGATAGCAAAGAAAGTGAGGCTCTAGCGGAGTCAGTTAGAACCGAACATGACGTCATAGTCGTGCCTGCTTTTGCAGGGCTGGGAGCACCATATTGGAACATGGATAGTAGGGGGGCGATCTTTGGCTTAACTAGGGCTACAGGGAAGGCACAGCTAGCTAAGGCTACCCTAGATTCTTTAGCTTATAGAACCAAGGATGTCTTAGCGGCAATGGCGAAGGATAGTAAAATTACTCTAGATGTTCTAAAGGTAGATGGCGGCGCCAGTAACAATAATTACCTCATGCAGTTCCAAGCAGATGTCCTACAAGCCGAGGTGGAGCGACCTAAGAATATAGAATCCACAGCAATGGGAGTCGCCTATCTTGCGGGCATCACCTTAGGGATATGGGATTCTGAAACTATAGTAAAGAATAGAGCCATAGATAAAGTCTTTAGCCCTCAATTGAGTGCCGATGAAAGTGCTCGACTCTATAAGCAATGGCAGAAGGCGATAAGTAGAACTCTAGATTGGAAAAAAGAAGATACAGATGAAACTGCTGCATAGCTTGGTTTCTATTTTGTTCGTGGTGTTTGCGGTGGTCCAGTGGAATGACCCAGACCCTTATTTATGGGTGGTCCTTTATTTAGTGATTGCTGTTATTCCTATTATGTACCTAAAAGGCAAATTGAATAGGATGGTTTTAGGAGTACTGACTTTAGGTCTGTTTGTGCTATTTGGGACTTATGTTCCAGACCTGCTCTCATGGCTTTATGAAGGTATGCCGAGTATCACCACATCTATGAAAGCAGGGACGCCTTATATAGAAGTCGTCAGAGAATCATTGGGATTGCTTTTGTGTTTCTTTGTCTCTGCCTTTTATTTGCTTAGGATCAAATAAGCCTTCAGTACTATCTCTCCACAGAATAATTTTTCTTAATTCAATCAGAAGTTACGGCTGGTCAACAAAGCTTTGTTTTTGTCCTCCATAAAATTTTCGATACATTTACTAGGAACAAAAAACGAAAAATGAAAGCTAGCGTAAAGGCCCAACTCTCAGTGATGATGTTTCTGGAGTTTTTTATTTGGGGAGGTTGGTTTGTGACCATGGGAACCTTCTTAGGGAATAACTTAGGAGCCAATGGTGGTCAGATAGGGCAGGCCTATTCTACACAATCTTGGGGAGCCATTATAGCCCCTTTTATTATAGGCTTGATTGCGGATCGCTTTTTTAATGCAGAAAAAATACTTGGAGTCCTACACCTTTTAGGTGCAGCCTTGATGTATCTAATGTATCAGTCGTCTGATTTCGGTGGCTTCTACATTCTGGTGCTGGCTTACATGATTCTATATATGCCGACTCTGGCCCTCGTCAACTCTGTATCGTTTAACCAAATGGATGATCCCGCTAAGGACTTTGCACATATAAGAGTATGGGGCACTATGGGGTGGATCTTGGCAGGACTAGGTATCAGTTATGTTTTCAGTTGGGATTCAGAGGCAGCTATTGCAGAGGGATTACTTAGGAATACATTTCTGATGGTAGCCGTAGCTTCAGCACTATTAGGAGTGATGAGTTTCTTCTTACCTAAGACACCACCTTCTGCAGACAAAGGACAGACCAGTATATCTAGCATCCTTGGTTTGGATGCATTGAAGTTATTAAAGGATAGGAATTTCCTAATCTTCTTTATTTCTTCTATCCTCATCTGCATTCCTTTGGCTTTTTATTATTCTCAGACTAATCCGTTCTTGGTAGAAGTAGGTGTAGAAAATGCGACGGGTAAGATGACGATAGGACAGATTTCTGAGGTGCTCTTTATGTTATTGCTACCTATCTTTTTTAAACGTTTTGGTATTAAGTGGACCTTAGTGATAGGCATGCTCGCTTGGGCATTGAGATATTTATTGTTTGCCTATGGAGATGCTTGTGAGACTGGATTCATGTTGATACTCGGTATTGCACTGCACGGTATCTGTTATGATTTCTTTTTTGTGTCAGGACAAATATATACCGACTCCAAAGCAGGAGAGCATGTCAAAAGTGCTGCTCAAGGGCTCATAACTTTAGCAACCTATGGCTTAGGGATGTTGATAGGATTTTGGGTCGCAGGAAAAATTACAGATCAAAACCTAATATCTGACGGCCAGCATAACTGGGAAGCGATATGGACCTGGCCTGCAATATTTGCGGCTGCCGTCTTAGTACTGTTCTTCTTATTTTTCAAAAATGAAAAGGTAGAGTACAGTAACTAGATTGATGATAATAAAATTCAGTAATCTTGTGCTGAATTAATCGGGGCCTTAGCTCAGTTGGCTAGAGCGCTTGACTGGCAGTCAAGAGGTCAGGGGTTCGACTCCCCTAGGCTCCACAATTTATTCTAGGATAACTAGTTTCTCTAGGTTATATCTTATCTCACCACACTTAGTCTCATAAGCTCTTCAGAGTCATCACTGAGCAGTTTGCAATAGTAGATGCCGGGCACGAGCTCTGCTACAGAAAATCTTTGAGGACTACCTTGTAGTTTATTCTCTGAAACAACTTTTCCGGTACTGCTCATAATAGTGCAAGCATAGAACTCTTTTTCAGAATTAATATATACTTCTCCTTCAGATATTGGGTTAGGGTAGAGAAGTCCGTTTTTGTCTTTGGATATTCTGATTGATCTAATCTCTGAATAGTCTACAGCACCATTTTCATCTACTTGTTGTATTCTATAATAATTGATGCCATTCAATGGTTGTTCGTCTGTATAAGTATAGTAGTCAGGTGAATCATTATATTTTACTTCAGTTAGATTTTGCCATACAGAAGCATTGTCACTTCTTTGTACAAGGTACTTGTCCATGTTATTCTCATTGGCATCTGTCCACTGTATCGCTACTGTTCCATTATCTTGAGAACTCAAAGTAAGATCCATTGCACTTAGGCTGAGAATTTCTATGCCTGATGTTTTAGTATCACATTGATACAGTTCATGCTGGTTTACCTCATATCTCTTGCTGGATACGAGCTTGCCTTCTACACTTTCTAAGGCATGACTTATAGGTGCACCAGTATCATGGGATAAGGTGTCTAGGACGTTTGTATCACCCGCTTCAAAATCATATTTGTTGAGTAGTTGATTGCCTTCTACTTCAGAGATGAAATAAAATTCATCTTGATGTATCAGGAACTTACTGTAGATAAAAATGTACCCAATGAATGAATTTGGAAGTACTGTAACTTCATTTGATTCTAGATCTATAGAAGCAATATGGCTACTGTCTTCAGATTTTCCTGTTATTAATAAAGTGCTCTCATCCATGATGGTACTCGTAAACCAAGGGTAGATGTCTTCATATAAGGTCTCAGCGCTTAGGTCTCCCTTATGTACTTTGACCACTCTTCTTGAGCTTACAAAGATGATGTAGTCTCCATAAGTGTAAGCTTGTTCAGGATCTCCAAAATAGTTGACTACTTTGGATTCCATGGTTCTCATATTTATCATAGCATAGGCTGGAAAGTTATCGCTGTCCTTATATGCTGCGTATAGGAATTCTTCATGCAGATATCCACCTGTAGCACTTGAAGTTACTATTCCTATCGAGTTTAGATAATCTTCAAGACTCAACACTTCATTAGTAGCTGTAAGGTATATATTTGGAACTGGTCTCGTAGGATTGTAGAATAGAGCCGCCTCGGAACCTGCTATCGTGTTCACCTCTATAGTGAATCCATGTACTTTGCCAAGATTGATAATTTCTTTTGTATCTGGATTGTATCTCATTGATTCAAAACCTGCGCCTTCTTTTCCAGTGAAATAATACCAGCCATCAGGCGCTTGGACTAGTTCAGTATATTCTACAGAAGGAAAATCAGCTAAAAGCGCCAACTCTTTTTCTCCATGAGGGAGTTCATACCACTGATCGTCGCTAAAGATAAATGAGGCTGTTTCTGAAAACAAGATTTGTTCCCAGCTGTCTGCCCAAGCACTTTCATCTTCTGCAATCTTTCTAGTCCCTCCTTCAGTTCCATCTGTACTCCAAACTGATAACGTCGCACCATCTTTTGACCCTCTGAAATAGAGTAATCCATCATTGCCTTTAGTGCCAGTGAAATCTTTTCCAAGACCCCCAGTGTTTTGATTACCTGATTCTATTATTTGTGATAATCTATCGCAAGACTGTGTATGAGCCGAAACTATAGTTACGGCAATAAGTAGACAAGTGAATAACTGCTTCATCGTATTTGTTCTAATTGTATGGAAAGAGGAGGGTGGTAGTATCT
>CAKZVK010000143.1 GCA_937921825.1 uncultured Saprospiraceae bacterium | reverse complement strand
ATAGAGTAGTGGGTTTGGGTGGTCAGCGATTATGTTCAGTCTACTGGGCAGAAGGACTGCTTGGAGAGTATAATATGGAAGCGATTACACGGAGAGACTGTGGTGATTTAGAAAATAGAGAAAGAGTTTCTCTGGAGTTAGGCAATAACTTATTACAACTCAGTCCTAATCCTGCAAATGATATCTTGAAATTAAGTTGGATGCAGGACAATGCAGACAGAATTATCATTATAGATATCATGGGAAGAAAAGTCACAGACTTACTAATTAATGGAGTAACTGAATTAGAGCTATCCGTGAGTGAGATGACGGCTGGCATCTATAGAGTGCATCTCTTGGAGAACGAAATAATACTTGCTAGCAAAGCAGTAGTGATAGAATAATAAGATTAATATAATGATCAAGACCACCGTAGGGCTTGATCATTTTTTTTAAACCTATATGCATGCGAAATATTTTACTGGTAGTTTGTCATATGCTTGTTATTCAATTAGTAGCACAAGATAAGAGAGATTACATATGGCTACTTGGAGACAACCAGTTGTTTCCTCCTGAATTTGGAGCGATAAAATTTGATTTTAATGTGAGACCTTTTGAAGTAAGTGAAAGAAATGGCGGCCTTGGTTTCGACCAGAATACGGCATCTATCTGTGACAAAGAGGGTAATCTTTTGTTCTACTCTAACGGCTGTGCAGTTGCTAATCGCTTACATCAGGTCATGCCGAATGGGGATAGTATCAATCATGGAAGATTTCTGACAGAGTTATGGGAAGATGATTGCTCCTTAGGCTATCCTGGTCGTCAAGACATTACCATCTTACCTGATCCTGGTAATGAAGACGGTTATTATTTGATTCATAAGCCAGTTGATAGAATAGAAGATAGATTTCAGTGGGGACATGAGAATATAAATCACTCCTATGTTGACATGTCGAAAGATGAGGGTATGGGCGCTATTATATCAAAGAACGACACTTTATACAAAGGTGCAGAGCTGATGTCTGGATTTCTTTCAGTTATAGGTCATGCCAATGGAGATGACTGGTGGATCATACAACCCCTTTTCGAAGGCAATAATAGTTATTTGCGAATATTACTTACTAGCAACGGATTTGAAGATCAGGGTATACAAGAAATTGGTCCAGAATACCAGTATAATACAAGTGCAGGGGGATTAGCACGATTTAGTCCTGACGGAACAAAGTATGCTAATTACTCGGAAAAGAATGGTCTTTATTTATTCGACTTTGATAGAGAAAGTGGCTTCTTATCAAACTATCGTACAGTTAACCCTACAGACACAACCCGAGTTTCTTTTGCATCATGTGAGTGGAGTGCTAATTCAAGATTTCTATATTACCATACAGCAGATAGTCTCTGGCAAGTAGATACGTACGAAGAAAACTTAGAAGATGGTCGTGTCTTCATAGCAGAATGGGATCCAGATTCCAGTGATCGGCCACCAAGATTTAATAATACAGCTCTAGGACCTGACTGCCGTATCTATGTACGTGGTGGCAGTAGTAATAACTATATGCATGTCATCCATAAGCCAGATGAGAAAGGCCTAGCTTGCGACTTCCAGCAGAGTGCGATCAGACTACCACATCTCAGCTCTACAGGCTCTTTTCCTAACTTCCCCCGCTTCCGTGTAGACGAAGCAGAAAAGTGTGACCCCAGTATAGTCAGTATCGTAGGAGAGACGGTGTGGTGGCGCAGAGACCTGACAGTCTATCCTAGTCCTACGACTGGCCCTATTACGATAGAGTTGCCTGAGGATCATCATAGAGGGATGATCTATGTGCTGGATATGCAAGGGCAGATGGTGCTGCATCGGGAGGTGGAGTTGCTTACAGGTGAGCTAAGTGTGGATCTCAGTTACTTGCCTAGTGGGATCTATAGTGTGGAGTATGTGGGTAGGGGTAGTGATGAGCGGGTGGTGTGGACTAAGCGGGTGGTTGTGGAGTAGTTGTTTAGTGCAATGCTTTTTTTAGTTCATAGTTTTTTAGTTCATGGTTTTTTTAGTGATGAGTTATAAGTGATGAGTTATGAGCTATAAGAGATGAGTTATGAGTTGCGATGCTCTATGCTCTGCTCCAATTTACTCTGAACATAGTGTCGTAATCAAGTTTATATCTACTTAAAAACTATGCGCATAATATCGTTTGTTCAGGAATCTTTATTTTAGGGAAAGTAGACTTCTACTTATTACAATTTCCGCATCATGAAAATACTCTATACACTTACATTCTCTTTATTGACTATCACAATGAACTCACAATCAAAGCAGGAGGCACTCTCTTAATTTAGACAAGTATCATGAAAAAACTTTGTTTTATTTTCTGGATAGTTTTTTACTGTACCTTGCAATTAGGAGCACAAGATAAAAGGGATTATGTCTGGATTATGGGAGTAGACCAAGCACCTGGCCCTGCATATGGAGCAACGACTTTTGATTTTAATGTCAGACCCTTTGAGCCTACTGAAAGAACAGGAGGACTCAACTTTGACCAGAATACGGCTTCTATTTGTGACAAAGAGGGTAATCTTTTGTTCTATTCTAACGGCTGCGCTGTAGCGAACCGACTGCATCAGGTCATGGCGAATGGGGATAGTATCAATCATGGAAGATTTCTGACAGAGTTATGGGGGGACGATTGCTCCTTAGGCTATCCTGGTCGTCAAGACATTACTATCTTACCAGATCCGGGAAATGAAGACGGCTATTATTTGATTCATAAGCCAGCTGATAGAAATGAAATTGAATCTCGATGGGGAATTCTGACTTTAAATTATTCTTACATAAATATGGAAGAAGATTTAGGACAGGGAGATGTAGTGTCAAAAAATGATACAATATTTAACGATAAAGAAATGATGATTGGTTATATGTCCGTAATTAATCACGTGAATAAAAAAGACTGGTGGATCATACAACCGTTAGTATATGGCAATAAATATCAAAGAATACTACTGACCGAAGAAGGATTTGAAGACAAAGGTATACAAGAAATCGGTCCCCAGTTTGATTCACTTCAGACAAGTGCTGCGGGCACTACTAGCTTTTCTCCAGATGGAACCAAGTTTGCGCTCTTTACTCAGATAGATGGATTGCATGTGTATGATTTTGATAGAACAGAGGGTTTGCTTTCCAACTTTAGAACAGTAGATTTCAAAAGAGATTGGTGGAACTCCTTCGTCTCTTGTGAGTGGAGTTCTAACTCTAGATTTCTATATTTCCATACAGCAGATAGTCTCTGGCAAGTAGATACGTACGAAGAAAACTTAGAAGATGGTCGTGTCTTCATAGCAGAATGGGATCCAGATTCCAGTGATCGGCCACCAAGATTTAATAATACAGCTCTAGGACCTGACTGCC
>CAKZVK010000142.1 GCA_937921825.1 uncultured Saprospiraceae bacterium | reverse complement strand
GCTATATTTTGGCAATATCTTCTTCTAGAGTAGAAATAAGATCATCTAGACTCTTCTTTAGTTCTTCATGTGAGAGTCCATTATCATCCGAGAAGTTGTCAAAAAAATTGGGGACTGCAAGAGCTCCAGAAACCTTACCACCTAGATAATTATAACTGTCTTTTGCAATTTCTAAGATCCTAGCACCGCCTCTTCCTCCAGGTGAGGTAGACAATAAGACCATGGGCCTCTCCATCCATACATTCTGATCTATGACACTAACCCAATCCAAGATATTCTTAAAGGCCACGGTATAGGTCCCATTATGCTCTGCTAAGGAAATAATGATAGCATCAGCCTCTACAATTTGCTTCTTGAAAGCATGCGCTAGCTCAGGAATACCCTCTTTCTGTCTGTCTTCGGAATAGATAGGCATTTCGAAATCATTAAGGTCTAGAACTGTGACATCTCCTCCAGACACCAAAGATGCCGCGTAGGTCGCTAGACGTTTATTAATGGATTTACTACTAGAACTGGCGCCAAAGGCTAAGATTTTACTCATATACGTTGATTATTATTACTTGAACAACTTGCTGATCTATAGGTTTCGGAAAAAAAGTAAAAAAACTACAATCGCTACCAACAAATGAAGCAACACATGTAGTCTATGTAGGTGTATAGTCATTATATACTTCTATAGAACTAGATGTTAGCTATCATTAAACAACAATTTTCCATTAATAACCCACAAAAAAGTGGACGCATCACCAACAAATTCTAACTAAGTAATCCCTTAGCATTTGTTGGTGATTTTTTCAGACTCATAGAAAAAAAGAACAATGAACAACAAGAACTCTATTTACCTCTTAGGTCTTTTCGCTCTTTGCTTGAGCTTTACTTCATGCCTGAAAGACAGTTGTGAAGAAACCAGACACTTTGTCGAATTCGAAGCGATTTTTGCACATCCCAATGATTTTAGAATAGAACCGGATTTTTTCGATGATCGAAAACTAGAGCTACCAGGTAAGATCTATTACTATGACAATAAGATCATGATAAATGAAAGATATGAAGGTATCCACATTTATGACAACACTGATCCTAGCAATCCTGCAAAATTAGGTTTCCTCGCCATACCTGGAAATCTAGATGTAGCTATCAAAAACAATATCATGTACGCAGATAGCTATGTAGATCTTCTGACTATCGATGTCAGTGATCTAGAAAACCCATCACTTCTCTGTAGAGATGAAGAGGTCTTCAATGTCTACTCATGGAGAGATGACCGAAGAGGATATTATGTAGGCACCAAAGAAACCGATAGAGTGATAGAGATAGATTGCTCAGAGCCGAATTTTGGAGATAACTTCTTCTGGAGAGGAGGGAATGTTTTTCTAGATGACGCCATGCTGGCGAATAATGCTGAAGCCACAGGAGGTGGCGTTCCAAGAGCTAATGAGATAACTGGTGTCGGAGGGTCTTTTGCTAGATTTTCTGTTATAGAAGACTTCCTCTATGTTATAAACACAAGAGAACTTGTCGCCTATGATCTAGAAGCACCTACTAAGCCTATCAGAAAAGAGACCACTCCAGTAGACTGGAATATCGAAACTTTGTTTGCTTATGAAGACCACTTATTTATCGGTGGTAACAATGGGATGTTCATCTATGATAGAACTGATCCGGCAGCACCGAGTTATGTCTCAGAATTTAGACATGCTAGAGCATGTGACCCTGTATATGTAAAAGACGATATCGCTTATGTGACACTTAGAAATGGAACAACTTGTCAGAACTTCATTAACCAATTAGATGTCATTGATGTCAGTAATATCAGTTCACCTCAGTTGATTGAAAGTTTTGACATGGAGCATCCACATGGACTGACCGTTAGAGATAACAATGTCTATATCTGCGAAGGGCAATTTGGCTTGAAAGTTTTTGAAAATGATGATCTGAAAAAAATAGGTGACAAAAGAATAGAGCATATCGAAGATTTGCATGCCTATGATGCTATCTCTCTAGCCAGCGATCACCTACTCGTGATAGGTAACGATGGTCTGTATCAATATGATACCAGCGATCCATCTGATCTAAAAGTCATCAGTTACCTTTCTTCAGAGCCTTCAAAATAATAAGCAATGACCATTAGAAAATTAGCAATAGCTATTCTGGTATTGATTGTGACTTCGGTCACAATCAATGCTCAGGAAAACCAACTGGAAGAACAAAAGACTGTCATCGTCCAGCTCAACAATGGCACTGTAATAGAAGGAGAAGTCAATTCTTGGGTGATCGGTGAGTACATAGATCTGAAGACCCTATGGACAGATAATTTTGTCTTACCTAGCTCAGCTATACGGAAGATAATTCAGAAGAGTGCTGCTGGAGTAATAAATAAAAATCACTATTCCTTCAAAGAAGAAGGCATTTATTATAGTGGAAAAATACAATTCATCGCAGGTAATGAAGGTCAGAGAGCTAAGGCCATTAATGGTCTTGGACTTTCCTTTTCGGCTGGCAAGCGATTCAATAGATTTGTAAGTGTAGGAGCAGGAATAGGTTATGATAGATTCATCTGGAATAGTGGAGAAAACATTATTCCAATTTTCCTAGAGTACACCAGCTTCCTCAACCCTAAGAATACTTCCCTCTTCTTCAATATACAAGCAGGTTATGGACTGGCATTCAAAAATGAGGACTTCTTACTGAGAGAAGCCAAAGGTGGTCCTATGCTCTACCCATCGCTGGGCTTGCGTCTAGGGAGATATGAAAATAAATTTACCGTAGATCTTGGATACAAGTTCCAAAAGGCAGAGCTTACGTACGCTAGTTCCTGGTCGAGTGATATATCTATTCAGAGACTGACTTACAAAAGACTAGCACTAAGATTAGGTATCTTGTTATAGCAAAGAAAAATATTAATGTCCAATACTATTAAACATCTTTCATTCACAGACGAACATCAAAGAAATGTTCTGATCGAGTGGTGTAAGAAAAATAATAGATTGGCTCAGGAAAAACTCTACAGACACTACTTCCCAATTATGGAAAGAATGGTACTCAGATATACTCAAGATGATGATCAGATTATAGACATACTGAATAATGGATTTCTGAGAGTATTTAAGAAAATAGATCTTTTCGAAAACAAAGGATCATTCGAAGGATGGGTAAGGAGAATTATCTACCATAGTATCAGTAGCTATTTCAGAAGTTCTTCTAAAGACTTAAAGTTTCTAATCTATGAAGACAGTTTCCAACTAGAACCTTCTGTAGAAGAAACGCATAGTCTATACTATCAAGATCTCATTTCACTGGTAGAAAGCCTGCCAGAAAAACACATGAAAGTCTTTCATCTATTTGCCATAGAGGGATTCAATCATGAAGAGATCAGCAGCAAGCTGAAAATGAATAAAAATACTTGCAGATGGTATCTGTCAGAGGCAAGAAAAATTTTACAAAAAGAGTACTCAAAGAAGTTTACAAATCAAATAAACGATGCAGGATAATAGAAGCAACAGAGTAGATAGAGGCTGGGACAAAATGTTCCCCATCCTTGAAGCTGAACTTCCGCAAAAGGAAGAAAAGAGAAGAGCCCTATGGCTATTCTTATGGCCTGCCTTGCTTGTTGGCATTGGAATAGGTGCCTGGCTATTAATGCCGGATTCTAATACAGCTAATAAGATTGAACCCTATCCACTAAACCAGAAGCTGACACCGACTACTGAGTCAAAGTCTGAAAAACTGTTGGTCGAAAACAACAACCATAAGTCCATCAATGAAGAACCAACTTCAGTAGCCTCTAATGTGACTACTCCTATTTCTAATATTATAACGACATCCACTCAACCTATAAAATCTACAGCTCAAATAATCAAAGAAGCACCAGCAACAAAGAAAAGCGTAGCTACAATTTTCACGCAGACACCGACGAGTAATTATAGTCCAGCAGTAACAAAGAAATCGGTAAGCTTAGCAGCAGCAAGTCCGACGACGAGTACAACTCCAAAAAGTATCGACGTAAAAAATGATCGCTTAACCCTGGAGACACTTTCTCCCTTGGTAAGCTTAGGGACCCTTATCCAATATGACAGAAACAACTTCTTCCCTATCACCTTCCAACCAGAATTATTCTCTGAGCCGATTCTACCAGCTGAAAAAAATCAGCTACAAAAATGGGTGCCTAGTATAGCCTTATCAGGATTCCATGCACATCAGTTGAATACTTTAGGACCAGAACTTAATCTGGGTTTAATCAGAAAAAATAATAAAGTGGGCTATGGCATAACCCTTGGTGCAGGATATCAACTTAATGACAAAGCAAACATGACTACTGCGGATAGCCTAGAGGAAATATTACTAAGTAATGATAATTCACCAACAGGTGTTGCCAATGAAATAGGTCTTTCTGGTAGCAATTCTGGTACCTTCGAAGATAACAATAATGTTCTGGATACAAGTGTAGATTCAAGAATCACTACCCTCAATAGACTCTACTTCAAGACTGGTGCTTTCTTCGCTTATCAGCTGTCATCAAAAGTAAGCCTCGGCATTCATGCTGGAATAGAATACTACGACTTCACAAATCAGAATGAGGATGGATCAAGACAAACTGTGGAAGCTACTGGTGCAGAATTACCTACTCTTAATTCTCTACTACCATATAATGAACTACAGGTCAGTTATGGCCTTTCTGACAAATTACAACTTGGAGTAGCTTACAGATACAGTCATAAGGATTTATTCAAAACAAGTATACAGAGACAGAGAGCACATAAATATTTGCTGAGTCTTAACTATCGTATCTAGAAGGTAACGGTAGGCCACTTAGCTGGCACATGGATATTAGTATGGTCAGTAGGTGCGGCTACCCAATAGGTAGGTACACCTTTTTCATCATAGTCTACTCTCATAAAATTATAGGCCCAGGTATCCCCCGTTTTGGGTTTGCCTTCTGAGATTTTATTCCAGTCGACGGTAGCTAATATAGACCAGAATGCGTCCTTATCATTACTCTGATTAGGCGTACCTGATCGCTTTTGGAGACCGAAGTTCTCTCCGATATCCCAATCGATCATATTATCTGGTGCATTGACTCTTGTACCTGTTCCTTTTAATTTCAGATCCCATACTTGCGGATAGGCATTAAATTGTATCTCGTAGTAATCAAGTCCATCTGCACCAGGGTCAAAAAAGAATTCAATACATGGATCCTTCCATATGCAAGTATCTCTCTTCGTATAACGATATCTAATATCCTCCTCTTCTAGATAGGCTGTGAGATGTAAGGCATTTTTCTGAAAATCAATTTCAAAACCAACTATCGTCTTTTGCTCCAGAACCTGAGTGCTGTCATGAAGATTGACAAATCGACTGACAGACACGAACCTACCAAGATGCGAAAGGTTTGACCCAAAGGAACAATCATTAGTATCACAAATATGTTTTACACTATGAGCACAGGAAAGGCCTACAGCCATTATAAACAGCAGGAGGAAATTTCTGATCATGGAATATTCAGCAACTTATGTGTCTGGATGCTTAACTTCCATTGTGGATGTGCCTTACAATAGTCTATTGCTGCTTCTGTATTCTGAGCCTGAAAAGGTGAATCCATCGGTTGGATATAAAAATGATTAAAGTCAAAATTTTCGAAGTCAGAAGGATTGATCCCCGTCTGAGGATAGACAATTTTTATCTCATCTCCGGAGACAACTTTTATTTCAGTATTGGCTTTAGGGCTCATACAGATCCAATCTATACCCGCAGGCAATTCTAGAGTCCCATTTGTTTCTATTGCAATTTCGATACTGGCTTTCTTGAGTTCGAAGATGAGCTCTTCATCTAATTGCAATGCTGGTTCCCCTCCTGTAAAAACAACAAAGGGTGCTGATTCTGTCGGCCACATACTAGTGATCTTAGCTACTAACTCCGAATCAGAATACTTACCTCCATTTTCTCCATCTGTGCCCCAGAAATCTGTATCACAAAACTGACAAATGGCTTTGGACCTATCTTCTTCTCTCCCACTCCAGAGGTTACAACCTGAGAATCTACAGAATACTGCTGGTCTTCCAGCATGAAACCCTTCACCCTGAAGGGTATAATATATTTCCTTTATTGAATAAATGTGGCGATTATTTTACGGGCGCAAGATAAGCGGAGATTTCTATCTCTACAAGCATATCTAGATCTAGTAAGCAACCCGTCCCTTCCAATGGTACACCAAAGCTGAAGGCTACTCTATCGTACACCTAGGATTTCTTATGTAATGAAACGTGAAGTGTCTCTAGGAATTTGTAAGTACCAAAATCTCCTCTCATTTCCATTTCTGGCAATACCCACTTTATCATGCCAGACTTATCTAAGATGAATAATTTTGGATAACCTAGGTCTCCTCCGTATGGACCTTCTGATAAGGTTTTACTATTGGGAATTATTGGGAAATCTACTTTAGTTGAGTTAGTGAAATTCTTAATCTCCTCTTTAGTATTAGTAGAAAAAGAAACAACTTTTAGATTATCTGGATAGTTAGCGGTCAACTTATTAAGATCGCTTAGTTGCTCATGACACCTTATACAGTCATTATGCCAGAAGTACAGCAACACCGTCTTACCTTGCATAGTGCTGAGGGATTGTTCTACTCCATTTACATCATTCGCTAAGAAAGGAATAGAGCTAGAGCCTTCAAAGGACATAACCATTGTTTTGACATCTGGTGCTCTGTTACTAAGATCCACCTTAAAATGATCTTGACCTATCGATTGACCAGCAACAAAAAGGAAGAATGCAAGGGATAAACTCTTAATTTTATTCATATCTCAATTTCTGAGTGCAAGTATATAATTATTATCGATTCTAGACTACGAAAAGAAAGCCAATAACTAAAATTTAATAGCAGAGTGGAATACATAGACAAGCTGTGCATTCCACTCCTTTATCTATCCAAAGTGCTTAATCCACTTTGATTATTTTCTGAACAATAGTATGATTATCCACTACAGCTTTGATATTATAGTTGCCAGCACTTAGACCGCTTAAATCTAGGTCATAAAACTTAGTTCCTATTCCTAAATCAAAATCATAGATACCATACTGCTGAACTCTTCTTCCTAGGTTATCAAGTAATCTGATTTCTAGCTGATTAACTTCTTGCTCTAAATCCAGCTTCATCGTCAAAACTTCAGCTACTGGATTAGGATATACTTGTAGATCTACGCTGTTATAGCCTTCTGACTTATCAACTGTAATTGCAATCACATCTGTGTAGTCAAATCGACCATCTAGATCAAGTTGTTTGATTCTATAATAATAGATACCCTCTTCTAGGATATCAAAATCCTCAAAGTCATAAGTCTGTTCTTCCTGAGTCGTTCCAGCAGCAAGAACCTTCCCTATGGTTTCAAAATTCTCAGTAGCATTAATAGATCTCTCGACTTCATAGTGGCTTGAATTTCTCTCTGAAGCTGTTATCCATTCCAGATAGTTATGACTGGCTCTACATTCTCCTGTGAAGGACTTCCAAGTTACTGGCAATACTTCAAGGACAACCCCTACATCTATACTTGCAGTATGCTCACCTGGCATCACATTATAGTATGCTGTAGTCATAGGTCCATTAGATTCATCAAGGTCACTATCCATATTTTCATTGTTACCCATATTAGCATAAGTCGGCACATAACCCTGAGGGAATGAAAACTCAATGTAGTACTTATCTTTATGCAAATAATCTAGCATATAGTTACCATTGGCATCTGAAGTCGTCTTAGCTATCAACTGGCCTTCTGTATTGATAGCTATGATTCCTACACCAGGCACTCCTGGCTCGTTAGTATCCATTACCCCATCAAAGTCAACATCATGCCATATATAATCTCCTAGACTTCCCATCTTGTAGAATCCCGCACCGATATCACATCTCTCATCTCCACAACTAATATTAATCTCACTAGAAGTGTTAGAACCAAAGCTCCCATCTATATCACTATCGAAAAGAGTATTGCCACCAATTCTAGGTACTACTGACACTAAGGTCGTCGGTGGATTTACAAACTTGAGATAATACTTACCAGGTGGTGCACAGAATTTATAATACCCATCATCAGAAGGCGTACCAGGCTTGTGTCCAGTGTATTGGGTATCATGTAAATCATAATCTACACCATTCCACCTATACAGTTCCACCTTCAGACCATTGATTCCGTTTTCTGAAGCATCTCTCACATCATTCATATTCGCATCATGCCATACGTGTTCCCCTATCTGGATACAATTGTATAGACCTGCATCGAAATCCTCTAAGTTACATTCGCCCGGATCCAAGCTAACAGTACTTGTAGTTCCAAATCCATTACTATTATCCACATCTGAATCATTCAGTCCACTACCTCCCATATTAGCTATGGAGAAATCATAGTCAGGTGCAATTACTTTAACAAAGTAGTTACCATAAATAAGAGAAGAGAATATGTACCTACCATATTCATCAGTAAAAGTGATTGACACCAAGTCACCTATATCATTGTAAGCTTCTACCCTTATACCAGACAGTCCATTCTCATCTAAATCCTGAACGCCATTACCATTACAATCAATCCATACTTTTCCTCCTAACTTTGAAAGAGATACAGATACGGAAGTGGGGCTATCTTCTTGTTCTGAATCAGAAAGTTCTAAGATTGTATTACCAGATCCATCAGTTGCACTCCCTGTTGCCTGATTTTCAAGTTCCCCATCATCGTTGAAAATTCCAGTGGGACTCAAGAAATCAACTTCTACTACTAGTTTTATTGAAATCATTTCTCCAACACCAAGTGTCCAAGCACCACTGAGCAGATTAGTATCTGTATCAGGGGTATAGGCTGCATTAGAACTACCAGCGTCCAAAGCTGTTGTAGCTTCGATACTTGGCAATGCTGTTACGGAAACAAAAGCTCCACCAAACTGAGACATCAGCGCATCCGTCACATTTACATTTGTCAATATATCGTTTCCTGTATTTTCTACATTAATGAGATAAGAGACATTTACATAATGATTGTTGCCTGAAGGAACAGCATCCAGAATCTCTTTCTTAACTGTGAGATGAGGTAGGACTAATGTTGTCGGATCATCTGCTTCTCCATCTCCGTTGTCCCCAGCTGGGTCGGAACCCTCATCACTCTTATCGAGTACAATGTTCCCACTAGCATCAGTGCCAGACACTGTACCTTGATTTTCCAAGGTATTTACTGGTCCATAAATTGCCGTGACACTATTGGGGTCTATTTCTACTGTAAATTCTAAAGCAATAGTCTCACTTGAATTCAAGACCCAATTACCAGAAAGCAAATTATTATCATCAGCAGGACTAAAGGCTCCATTTACAATTCCTGTTGATGTGGCGTCAGAGAATGTTAATGTTGGAGCAGTACTTACCCTTACAAAAGCCCCTCCCATCTGAGCTGCTAAATCATCAGTCAGAGCAATCGAACTAAGAATGGTGTTTCCTGTATTCTTCACCAAGAACGAATACGTTACATCAAAGTTGCCATTTACTCCACTTGCTGCAGGAGTGGTTCCTGCTATCCCCTTAGCAACTCCTATATCAGATATAGCTAGTGGCGTCGGTGTATCACTACTGCCATCTCCATCATTATCTCCTATAGGATCAGCTCCATTCTCGCTGTCATCCGTAACAGTTTCTCCATCTGCAGTCTCTCCTCCAGCTACTGCCGTATTACCCAAGTTGCCATTCGCATCATAGATGGCCGTAGCGTTATCTGGATCTATCTCTACCACTGTCGTAAATATTATAGAGTCACATCTCGCTAGTTCCCAGCCGCTTCCTAACATCTCATTATCACCACTAGGTGCATAGGCACTATTCAGTGTACCCGCTACTGTCGCATTCGTATAGGTCAAAGTTGGTGAAGTAACGACACCTACATAAGCACCACCCATCTGCGCTGCTAAATCATCCACGACACTTAGATTATATAAAGTATCTACGCCTGTATTCTTTACTATAAATGAGTAAGTGACATCATAATTGCCAGTAGTCCCACTCGCCGCTGGCACTGGCGTACCTACTACTTGCTTACCGATTCCTATCGCTGCAAGACTTAGCTGAGTAGGGTCATTTTCGCCACCACTACCATTGTCTCCTGAAGGGTTATTGCCATCGTCACTGGCATCTGTAACTGTATTGCCAGCTTCATCTGTGCCTGTTACATGTGCCTGGTTCTCTATAAGACCTGAGACCCCATAGATTGCTGTTGCATTATCGGGATCTATCTCTACCGTTACTTCTACTATGATACTATCACAGCTCCCTAGCACCCAACCGCCGCCAAGTAAAGCATTATCACCACTTGGACTATAAGCTATATTTTCTGTTCCGACCGTGGAAGCAGACGTATAAGCCAAAGTTGGTGGATTAACGACGCCTATGTATGCGCCACCCATCTGGACTACCATATCATCTACTAAGGTGATAGTAGATAAGATAGTGTTTCCTGTATTCTTAACCACATAGCTATACGTCACATCAAAGTTGCCCATTACGCCACTCGCGGAGGGTGCTACACTAGTAATAGCTTTTGCAACTCCTATATCAGATATAGCTAATGGGGTCGGTGTATCACTACTGCCGTCTCCATCACTATCTCCTATAGGATCAGCTCCATTCTCACTGTCATCCGTAACAGTTTCTCCATTTGCTGTCTCTCCTCCAGCTACTGCTGTATTACTCAAGTTACCATTCGCATCATAGATGGCCGTAGCGTTATCTGGATCTATCTCTACCACTGTCGTAAATATTATAGAGTCACATCTCGCTAGTTCCCAGCCGCTTCCTAACATCTCATTATCACCACTAGGCGCATAGGCACTATTCAGTGTACCCGCTAATGTCGCATTCGTATAGGTCAAGGTCGGTGGCGTAACGACACCTACATAAGCACCACCCATCTGCGCTGCTAAATCATCCACGACACTAAGATTATATAAAGTACCTACGCCTGTATTCTTTACTATAAATGAGTAAGTGATATCATAATTGCCAGTAGCCCCACTCGCTGCTGGCACTGGCGTACCTACTACTTGCTTACCGATTCCTATCGCTGCAAGACTTAGCTGAGTAGGGTCATTTTCGCCACCACTACCATTGTCTCCAGAAGGGTTATTCCCATCATCACTGGCATCTGTAACTGTATTGCCAGCTTCATCTGTACCTGATACAATAGCCTGGTTCTCTATAAGACCTGAGGCCCCATAGATAGCTGTTGCATTATCTGGGTCTATCTCTACAGTCATATCTACTATGACACTATCACAGCTCTCTAGCACCCATGCACCTGAAAGCAACTCACTATCTCCACTTGGATTATAAGCGCCATTAGCAGTTCCGGACGTTAAAGCAGATGTATATACTACAGCAGGTGGACTTATGATACCTATTAGTGCACCCCCCATCTGAGCGGCCATATCATCTGTAAGACTAATGGAACTCAAGGTTGTGTTTCCTGTATTTTTTACTATAAATGAATAAGTCACATCAAAATTACCCATCACCCCACTTGCAGCTGGTGCAGGAGGAGTGGTAGAGCTAATATCCTTAGCAGTATTGAGACAGCTTACAAAAAACTTACCTTCGGTCGTATGTGTATTTCCACATGCATCAGTTGCTAAAAAGGTCACACATGTTGCGCCTGCTATATAACTTGTAATTACAGGATCTGCTGGAAGAGTCGACCAAGTTACAGCTCCACAATTATCTGTTACTGTTGAATTACCATTAGCCATAATCCATGCATCAAAAAGAGCCTGAACATCTGATGTACAAGCCACAGTGACATCTGGGGCAGCAACTATAACAGGCGGCGTATTATCTTCTATAGCTATATTCTGTGTACAGCTTGCTGAATTAAGACAATCATCTGTTGCTGTCCATGTTCTGATAACTGTTCCTGTTCCTGAACACAAGGTCAGTCCTGCTAATTCATCAGCGTAACTTATGGTAGTACTTGTGCAGTTATCTGTTGCAGTAGCTCCTGGCAACATACTCAGATCATAAGAACAAGTGGCATCCATATAGATCGTTATATCAGCAGGACAAACTATAACTGGCAATATTACATCTTCTATAAATATACTTTGTAGGCAAGAAGAAGTGTTACTACAGGCATCGGTAGCTGTCCATGTTCTAACTATTTCACCAGTTCCGCTACATGAGCTTAGACCACTGAGATCATCCACACTATCAATGGTAGAACCTGTACAATTGTCAGACACAACTGGATCAGTAATCCCAGATAAATCATAAAGACAATCAGCATCGAGATTCAATGTAATCGACTCAGGACAGGTGAAAGTTGGATTAGTTTGATCTTCACCGACAATATTTTGGACACAGCTTGAACTGTTTCCACAAGCGTCCTCGACCACATACGTTCTGATAATTGTACCAGTAAAACTACAACCCGTTAACCCTGAAAGATCATCTGAAAAAGTCAGCATTGAGTTGGGACAATTATCGTAAGTAGAAGCTGCGCCAGCTTGAGACATAGTATAACCGCAAGAATCACCCAACGCCAGTGTGACATCTGCTGGACAGGTTACGGTAGGAACAGTCTGGTCCTCAATGGTTATATTTTGGGTACAAATGGAGATGTTTCCGCAAGCATCTTCACCTGTAAAGGTTCTGATTATTAGTCCCGTTCCACTGCAACTCATTATACCCATAAGATCATCTAGATAAGATAAGCTAGCTCCAGGACAATTGTCAGTAAGCGTTGCATCTCCTGTAGCTGTCGTGGAGCTATCGTAACTACAATTATTATCTAAAGCAATAGTCACATCTGCGGGACAGGTAACAACTGGAACCAAAGTCTCTTCGATCACAATATTATGACTACAAGCAAACGCATTATTACATGCATCAGTAGCGGTCCAAGTTCTGATTATTGTGCCTGTTCCACTACAAGCTGTAAGACCCGCTAGATCATCAGCAAAACTTATAGTTGCCCCAGAACAGTTGTCCATTACAACTGGAGAGGCAATAGTGGTCAGATCATAAGAACAACTGGCATCTAATTGTAACGTAAGATCGGCAGGACAAGTAAATGAAGGTATAGTTTGGTCCACTATTGTAATATTCTGGTTGCAACTAAAACGGTTATCACAAGCGTCAGTCGCCGTCCAGGTTCTTATAATAAGTCCTGTGTTATTACATCCTGTCAGACCACTAAGATCATCACTTGTAGAGAGGACAGTTCCAGGACAATTATCCAGCGTCACGGGATTAGCTATAGTGCTCAGGTCATAGATACAAGTGGCGTCTAAGGCCATAGTAACATCCATTGGACAAGTAAAAGAAGGTATTGTTTGGTCCACTATAGTAATGACTTGTTCGCAACTGAAATTATTTGTACAAGCATCTGTAACAGTCCAAGTTCTTGTTATGACGCCTGTTCCATTACAACCTGTCAGTGCAGAATTATCGTCAGTGTAGCTAACTACTGAGCCAGGGCAATTATCCAGAGCCACAGGAGCAACAATTCCTGCTAGGCTCATGCTACATGTACCATCAAGTGCAATCACTATATCACTTGGACATACTATAGTAGGAACTGTCTGATCTGCTATCGTTATTATCTGATCACAGGTAGCAGTGTTACCACAGGCATCAGTAGCCGTAAAGGTTCTTGTCACCATACCAGTACCATTACAAGCAGTAAGGCCTGACAAGTCATCTACCATAGTAATAATGGGAGATGGACAATTATCTGTCGTCATTGCATCACCTGTCATCGTTAGATCATAAGAACAAGTTGCATCCATAGCAACTGTTGTAGCCATAGGGCATGTTATAATAGGCACTGTTATATCTTGGATAGTGATATCTTGAGTACAGCTATAAGCATTATTACAAGCATCGGTCACGGTCCAAGTTCTCACGATCAATCCCGTACTCGAACAGGCTGTAAGCCCTGTCAGGTTTTCTGAATAAGTTAGCACTTCACCAGGACAATTATCTGAGGTAGCTGGAGGAACAATTATGGAGAGATCATAAATACAATCAGTATCCATGTTCAAAGTTACAGCTAGTGGACATACAAAGGTAGGTGGAGTCCGATCCCATACTGTTATATTCTGAATACAAGTTACACTATTAAGACAATCATCTGTTGCAGTCCATGTTCTCTCTATAAGTCCTGTTCCGCTACAACTCCCTAGCCCTGCAAGATCATCTGCATAAGTAATGTTTATCATTCCACAGTTATCTGATCCTGTAGCAGTACCCGTGATTGCTGGCGAACTGTCATATCCACATGTAGCATCCAAGGAAACATTAATTTCTGGAGGACAATTTACAACTGGTGCCATCTGATCTTCTATAATAATTATGATCTGAGTACAGCCTGATACGTTTCCACATTCATCTTCTACTGACCAAGTTCTCATTATTTGGCCAGTTCCACTACATTCAGTAAGACCAGACAAGTCATCTACATAGGTAGGAACTAGAGCATTAACGGCACATGCATCAGTCGCAGTGGCCTCTCCTATAGTGACTGGCTGGGCATCATAGGCACAGCTTCCATCCATAGTGATCATGGTACCTATAGGACATGTAATAGAAGGCGGTGTACTGTCTTCTATAGTTATCGTAGCTGTACACATACTCATGAGCATACAATCATCTGTAGCTGTAAAGATGACCTCTTCCACTCCTGTCAGTCCACATTCATCAGTAAACATTCCTGGATCAAAATAATCATCCATTACGTTTGTACCTCCTCCACCAGGATCTGATGCAGTCACCGTTGCTAGCCAGTCTGTAATAAGAGTAGGATTAGCTGGGTCTGCACATTCCAGAACTAAATCGGTAGGACAATTAATGATAGGTGGTGTCATATCACCAATAATAATTGTGGCCATGCACATTATACTATTTCCACAGTCATCCGTTGCGGTAAAGGTCACCGTTTGAGATTCACTAGTTCCGCAGATATTCATAAAATTTGCAACATCATAGTCATCTGTGAGGCTTAATACCGAACAGTTATCTGTAGCTGTAACAGTAAGCAACCAAGCGGCTATCTGAGCATCATTAGTTGGATCACCTGCCGTCAAACTTAAATCTGATGGACAGGTTATTGTTGGTGGATCAATATCTTCTACTATGATGTTCTGATTACATGTACTAGTTAATCCACAAACGTCAGTTGCCGTCCACGTTCTTATAATTGTTCCAGTTCCACTGCAAGCTGTCAATCCTGATACATCATCAGCATAGGTGAATGCCGGTACTGCACAATTATCTGTGCCTATTGCCTCATCCGTTATTAAAGGATCTGCATTGTAGGTACAAGCTGCATCCATACTTATAGTAGCCTCTGCAGGACAAGTAATAGTAGGAGCAGTCTGATCTTCTAAAACTATATTTTGTATGCAATCTGAAGTGTTGCCACAGGCATCAGTTGCTGTCCAGGTTCTTACTATAGTTCCTGTAGAGTTACAACCTGTAAGTCCAGTTACGTCATCGACTATGCTGATAACACTGCCAGGACAATTATCTGTTAGGACTGGATCTGTGATACTGGATAAATCATTGGAACAAGCTGCATCTAAAGGCAAGATGACATCAGCAGGACAAGTGAAAGTAGGAGCCGTCTGATCTTCTATTATTATGTTTTGTGAACAAGCTGTCGTGTTAAGGCAAGCATCAGTTGCAGTCCAGGTCCTGACGATAGTCCCTGTACCATTACAGCCTACAAGCCCAACTATATCATCAGAAGTACTCATGGTTGCTCCAGGACAATTATCCATTACTGCTGGGTCAGCAAGACTACTAAGATCCACAGCACAAGCTGCATCCAGCGCTAGTGTAACATCTGCTGGACAAGTAAAAGTGGGTGCTGTTTGATCTTCAATAATTATATTTTGAGTACAGTCGCTTGTATTAAGGCAAGCATCTGTAGCTGTCCAGGTCCTTATTATTGTTCCTGTTCCGCTACAAGCTGTAAGACCTGCAAGGTCATCAGTAGCCGTAACTGTAGGAGATGGACAATTATCTGTTACCACTGGATTCACTATACTTGACAAATCTAGATTACAACTAGCGTCTAGTGCCAAGGTCACTTCAGATGGACAAACGAATGCTGGAGGGGTCTGATCTTCTATTATAATATTTTGAGTGCATGAAGCTACATTCATGCAGGGGTCAGTAGCTGTCCAAGTCCTGACTATAGTACCTGTACCGCTGCAAGCAGTAAGCCCCGCTAAATCATCTGCACTGGCAATCGTTGTGCCAGCACAGTTATCCATTACAGCAGGATCTGCGATAGAGCTAAGGTCATAGGCACAGGCTGTATCTACGGTAATGGTCACATCTGCTGGACAGATAAAGGTAGGTGCATCCTGGTCTTCTATTGTAATATTCTGAAGACAAGTGCTGATATTAGTACAGGCATCTGTCGCCGTCCAAGTCCTGACTATTGTTCCAGTACCGCTACAGCTAGTAAGTCCAGTCATATCATCTACACTTACAATAGTAGCAGCTGGGCAGTTATCCATAACTGTAGGATCCGCAATGCTACTTAGATCAATATTGCAAGCGGCATCTAAAGCTAAAGTCACATCAGAAGGGCATACAAAAGTCGGATCTGTCTGGTCCTCTATAATTATATTTTGAGTGCAGGTGCTAGTATTAGCACAAGCATCGCTAGCTGTCCAAGTCCTGACGATAGTTCCTGTTCCACTACAGGCCGTAAGACCTGATATATCATCTGCACTAGTTATAGTAGGTGCTGGGCAATTATCCACTACCACAGGATCTACAATAGAATTTAGATCTACTACACATGCTGCATCTATCGCTAGGATTACATCTGTTGGACAAGTAAATGTCGGAGCAGTTTGGTCTTCTATTGTTATATCTTGAGTGCAGCTTGCAGTTAGGCCACAAGCATCTGTTACGGTCCACGTTCTCACAATGAGGCCCGTACCGCTACAACCGGTCAAACCTGAGGTATCATCACTGCTTGCTACTGTCACACCAGGGCAGTTGTCCACTATAGCTGGATCAGCAATAGAGCTTAAGTCAACAGCACATGAAGCATCGATAGCAAGTGTAATTGCTGCTGGGCAACTAAGCGTAGGTGGCGTCTGATCTTCGATAATGATAATTTGCATACAGGTAGCCGCATTAGAGCAAGCATCTGTAGCTGTCCACGTTCTTATAATCGTACCTGTCCCACTACAAGCAGTGAGCCCAGATAGGTCGTCAGCAAACATTACTGTCACTCCAGCACAATTATCTGTAGCGGTAGCAGGCATAATAGTACTGAGATCATAAACGCAGCTTGCATCCAAGGCTATAGTAACATCCATGCCACACGTGATCATAGGAGCTGTACTGTCTTCAATGGTGATAGTCTGAGCGCATGAGGCCGTATTACCACAATCATCTGTTGCAACATGCGTCTTTATTATAGTACCAGTTCCAGAACAAGCTGATAAGCCTGTAAGATCATCTGTAGAACTCAAAGTGAAGGTGCCACAATTATCTGTAACGATAGGGTCGCCATTCATACTCAAATCATAGGAGCAAGTCGCATCTAAACTAAAGGTTGCATCTGCAGGACAGGTAATCATGGGCAGTACATTATCTACAATAGTGGTCAGGTCTGTTGTACAGGTTTGAGGGGGTGCTGGACCGACATCTGGTACTGGATTTCCATTGGCATCAGTGGTTGTTCCTAATCTTACAAAATTCACAGCTGGACTAAGCTCTATCGTATAAGTTCTGGTAACCGTACTTGTAGCGCAAAAATCCTGAACACCGCTATCCACATAATCAATATCTATACAGCCAGTAGAAGGATCACAAGGTGCGCAAGGATCTATGGAGGTCATTGTTATACTGCCTCCTATACCACTAAAAACCCCACCATCTGCTGCTCCACTGAAGTCTGGGCTCACGCTAGCTGTATCTGTACAAGCTAAGGTTGCATCTGCAGGACAGGTGACTGCTGAAGGAGTACAACAAGTATGAAAGGAAACAGCCACATTAGGATTAGGATCAGAAGCTGATTTACAAACGATATAATCGACAGTAGTTCCAGGCACTATACAAAAAGAAAAATCAGTACTTGCATTTCCATTGGCAGGTGACCATAACTCATTACAAGCAGTATCAAATATTTTTCTTTGCTTCCCTTGACTATCTACGAAAATATTTCCACAGTAATCTGTCACACAGCCCGTAGGAACAGCAAAACTGGGATCAATAGTTAATCTTACAGGAAAACAGGTCCAATCTGTTTGGCATGGAGTAGGATTAAACCCATTATCCATTTTACTAAAATCAAAACGACCACTGGTGCCAGGACCAAAAATAGTTGCGTAGGCTTCTGGACCTTCAAAACCATTTGCGTCTGTGATAACAGTTTCAGATATAGTTACCTGAGCTTGGTATCTTGAAACACAACTAAGTATAATTATTATGACCACCGCAGCAAATCTGAAGTTTGCTATAGTTTTTACAAAGCCCATAAATGTTCAGTTTTATTGATTTACAGAAGGATCTGACTATCAATACAGTGGCTTATAATTGCTATGGCAGGAAAGGGGATAAACAAATATATTACAAATATTAATAATGTGTTTATTATTAATTATCTGTGCCTTATGTTAAAATGGAGGTATATTCTATGATTGGTCAAAGGTTTATTTTGACGATAATTATCTTCACAAAATTTAGCTCCTTTCTCCACGACTTATTCCTTACAAAGGGCTTTATCCTTTAAATATCTGACAAGCACACTTATGTCAAGCCGTACGAGTATGTTATCATAGCAATGAAAAGATGCAGAATTATATCAGCATAGTAAAAAAATGGCTGCACCTTCCGATACAGCCATTCACTATTTTCTTATGGTTATGAGCTTCTTAGCTCACTCCCATATCTTTTCTAATCTTGTTTAAGGCAGAACCTTCTTGGACCCACTCTATCTGAGCTTGGTTATAAGTATGATTAACTAAGAAGTAATCATCGGTTCCATCAGCATGTCTTAGGTATACCATCAAAGGCTTCCCTGGCGCCATTTCTTGGAATCCAAAGATACTTACATAATCATCTTGTCTGACCTTATCATAATCTGTATTATCTGCAAAAGTCAATGCGAGCATCCCTTGCTTCTTAAGATTTGTCTCATGTATACGAGCAAATGACTTTACGATGACAGCATTTACTCCTAAGAATCTAGGTTCCATCGCCGCATGCTCTCTAGAAGAACCTTCTCCAAGGTTTTCTTCTCCAAAGACTACTGTACCGATACCTTTAGACTGGTACATTTTAGCAGAATCTGGAACTGGGCCATATTCTCCTGTTATATAATTGATAACCTTATTTGCTTCATCATTGAAGTAATTGATGGCTCCGGTATAGCAGTTCTCTGAGATATTCTCTAAGTGCCCTCTGTAGGTCAACCATGGACCTGCCATAGAGATATGATCTGTGGTACACTTGCCTTTAACCTTGATCAAAATTCTCATATCAGTCATCTGATCTTGTACGATAGGCTTGAAAGGTGTCAGTAGTTGTAATCTGTCAGATTTAGGATCAACCTTTACTTCTACTTTACTTCCATCCTCTGCTGGAGCATTATACCCTCTGTCTTCTACTGCAAACCCATTAGGTGGTAGCTCAAAGCCTGTCGGCTCATCTAGTTTTACTTGCTCCCCTTTATCATTTGTCAGCGTATCTGTCATAGGATTGAAATCCAATCTACCCGCTATAGCTATCGCAGCAACTATTTCTGGCGATGATACAAAGGCATGTGTACTTGGATTACCATCTGCTCTCTTAGCAAAGTTCCTATTGAATGAATGTATGATACTGTTCTTAGGTGCATTCATTGGGTCTTTGTACCTCGCCCACTGCCCTATACAAGGTCCACATGCATTAGTAAATATTGTAGCATTGAGATCTTCGAAGATCTTCAAGATGCCATCTCGCTCAGTTGTATATCTTACTTGCTCTGAACCTGGATTGATTCCAAACTCCGCTTTAGTGACTAGACCTTTATCCACAGCCTGCTTAGCAATAGAAGCCGCTCTAGACAAATCTTCATAAGAAGAGTTAGTACATGAACCGATGAGTCCCCACTCCACATCTAGAGGCCAATCATTTTCAGTAGCCTTAGTCGTCATATCTTTTCCAACTACTGTAGAAAGATCTGGAGTAAAAGGTCCATTGATCAATGGCTGTAGTTCTGAAAGATTGATCTCAATTACTTGATCAAAGTACTTATGAGGATCAGCATAACATTCTGGATCACCCGTAAGGTGCTGCTCTACAGCCTTTGCTGCATCTGCTATATCCGCTCTGTCTGTTGCTCTGAGGTATCTGTCCATACTTTCATCGTAGCCGAAAGTAGAAGTCGTCGCTCCTATCTCAGCACCCATGTTACAGATGGTTCCTTTTCCTGTACAACTGAGGTTCTTAGCTCCTTCGCCGAAGTACTCTACGATAGCACCTGTTCCTCCTTTAGCTGAGACAATACCAGCTACTTTCAGTATTACATCTTTAGGCGAAGACCATCCTGATAACTTACCAGTCAGCTTGACACCTATGAGTTTTGGATTCTTAAGCTCCCAAGGCATTCCTGCCATTACATCCACAGCATCAGCACCTCCTACACCAATAGCAACCATACCTAGTCCTCCTGCATTTACAGTATGACTATCAGTTCCTATCATCATTCCTCCTGGGAATGCATAGTTTTCTAATACCACTTGGTGGATAATACCTGCACCTGGCTTCCAGAATCCGATACCATACTTATCCGATACAGACTCTAGGAAATTAAATACTTCGTTACTCGTATTGATTGCATTCTGAAGATCTGCATCAGCACCTATTTTAGCTTGTATTAGGTGATCACAGTGTACCGTAGAAGGTACTGCGACTTTGTCCTTACCAGCCATCATAAACTGTAGTAGAGCCATCTGTGCGGTGGCATCCTGCATGGCTACCCTATCTGGTGCATAGAAAACGTAATCTTTACCTCTCTCGTAACTCTTCAGTGGAGAGTCTGGGTGAAGATGGGCATACAATATTTTCTCTGCCAAGGTCAGAGGTCTGTTTATTGTAGATTTAATCTTAGCCATCTTTTCGTCAAGCGTATCATAGTGCTTGCGGATCATATCTATATCAAATGCCATATGTATTGAATTTGCAACAAAAATAGGGATTGCTCATAAAATATGTGGTATTAATCTGTTAAGCCTTCAATTCTTCTTACAGACAGCTCTTACTAAGGAAGATACGGACCAGAATCAGCTGAACAAAGAGAGTGCACTAAGTGAAAAAGCACCAATCAGAATGAATATAGGGCCAGCGTCTTGCGCTCTACTGCAACCTAAGTACAGTGGCACAAAAAAAGAGCCGCCAATTTCTTGACAGCTCTGTTTATTATGATCTTGAGATCTTCTAGATGTACATAGCTTAGCCTCCGAAATCATCAAAGGCGACTTGATCTTCTGGGATACCCCAGTCATCAGCCATCTTTAGAACACATTGGTTCATGATCGGCGGGCCACAGAAGTATAATTCTACATCTTCTGGTGCTTCATGCTTGCTTAGGTACTCATCGATAACGACCTGGTGTACATAGCCCTTAAAGCCATCACCATTAGGATCATCGAGATGTTCCTTAAGTGTCCAGTTATCTTCTGGTAGAGGATTATCTAGAGCCACTGCAAATCTGAAATTAGGGAATTGCTTTTCTATCGCTCTGAATTCTTCTACGTAGAAAAGTTCTTGCTTTGTTCTACCTCCATAGAAGAAAGTCACTTTTCTTCCTGTCTTCAACGTGTGAAACAGATGGTATAAGTGAGATCTCATTGGTGCCATACCAGCTCCACCACCCACGTATAACATTTCGTTCTCAGTCTCCTTGATGAAGAATTCTCCATAAGGACCAGAGATGGTTACTTTATCTCCCGGTTTCTGAGCGAAGACATAAGAAGAGCAGATACCAGGATTGACATCCATCCATCCCCCTTTCACTTTATCAAATGGAGGCGTAGCTATTCTAATCGTCAATGAAACGATGTTTCCTTCCGCTGGGTGATTAGACATTGAGTAAGCTCTGAATATCTCTTCATCATTGACCATCTTCAGATCCCACAATTTGAAGTTGTCCCAGTCTTTCTGGAATTTGTCTGGAGAATCATGGTAATCAGGATGTGCCGTGATATCTATATCTTTTCTGTAATCTACTACTGTAGGAGGAACATCTACTTGAATATATCCACCTGCTTGGAAATCCAATGTTTCGCCTTCAGGTAGTCTTACTATAAACTCCTTGATAAAGGTCGCCACGTTGTAGTTAGAAATGACTTCGCATTCCCACTTCTTGATTCCGAAGATCTCTTCTGGAATAGCGATATCCATATCCTCTCTGACCTTCACTTGGCAAGCCAATCTCATTCCTTCGGCTGCTTCTTTTCTGGTCAAGTGATTCATCTCTGTAGGTAATACTTCTCCCCCACCCTTGTGTACATGGCACTCGCACATTGCACAAGTTCCACCTCCACCACAAGCAGATGGTAAGAAGACATTACTATCAGAAAGAGCTGATAGGAGATTCGTTCCTGGCTGTACCTTCAATGGATTCTCTGTATCACCATTAACGATAATACTGACATCACCTTGAGGGATTAATTTTTTTCTTGCTGCGATGAGAAGATATGATAATGCACATATCACCAGAGTAAAGGCAGACCAAGTCCACACATATGGCATTATTCCAGCTAGCGTAATTAGAGTCATGTATATTAAAATATTTTCTTAGTCAATTGTTTTACTTAAATGCCGCAGGGTCTATACCCATCAGTCCCATAAAGGCCATACCCATCATTCCTGTCAGGAGAAAAGCCATTCCTAAGCCTCTCATCGGAGGTGGTACTGCAGAATATTTTATTTTTTCTCTGATGGCTGCAATAGCGATAATCGCTAGGAACCATCCGAATCCTCCACCCAATCCAAAAGCTACTGCCTCTGAAAAATTGTACTCTTTAGAGACCATAAATAATGATCCACCGAGTATGGCACAGTTTACCGTAATAAGTGGTAAGAATATACCGAGTGAATTATAGAGTGCTGGAGAATACTTCTCTACGACCATCTCTACTAATTGTACCATAGACGCTATCACAGCTATGAATAAGATGAATCTCAAGAAAGTAAGATCCGTCTGAAAAATGCCGTTCTCCCCTAGTAACCAAGTATTGATCACCCAGTTTATCGGCATTGTGATTCCGAGTACGAAGATGACCGCTAGTCCTAATCCGAATGCCGTCTTTACAGTTTTAGAAACTGCGAGGTAAGAACACATTCCTAAGAAGTAAGCCAGGGCTAAGTTCTCGATGAAAGCGGACTTTATAAATATGTTTATTAGATCTCCCATTTTTAAATTATGGTTGTATAGTCAAAAATTGATTAATTAGGATATGTCTACTAGCTTAGGATTCCATGCTCTGTGTGCCCAGATCAATACGGCTATCACGAACATCGCAGATGGAAACAAGACCATCAAGTTATTTCCTTGATACCATCCAAACCATGTACTCTCTAAAGTATTAATCATGTATTCTGGTGCTGCACCAATAATCTTGGCGCCGAAGATTTCTCCTTTTCCAAAGAACTCTCTGATAAAAGCTACCACTAGCAAGATGATACCATATCCTACGCCGTTACCTAGGCCATCCAGTGCAGATTCATAAGGTCTATTCGCCATTGCAAAGGCTTCTAGTCTTCCCATCACTATACAGTTAGTTATGATCAAGCCTATGAATACTGAAAGCTGCTTATAGCTTTCAAAGGCATAGGCCTTAAGCACTAACTCTACCACTGTCACTAGTGTCGCAATGATCACGAGTTGCACAATCATCCTAACTTGCTTCGGTATTGCTTTTCTTAGCGCAGAGGTGATAACATTTGCAAAAAGACATACAAAAACTACGGCGACTGCCATAACTGCTGCATTCTTCATACCTGTCGTCACAGCCAGTGCTGAACAGATACCTAATACCTGTACCGTAATCGGATTGTTATCATCTAACGGATCAGTAAGAAGTGCTCTTTCTTTCTTTCCGAATTTTATTGCTTCTTTTTTTGGTGCTACTACTGCTGTATCTGCCATAATAGTTTTAATTATATCTAAAGGTTAGATTAACCTTTTAGTGTTTTTAAGTAGGGTTCATAATCTACAAGATAATCTTTCAGCATCGCTGTCACACCATCTCCGGTGATCGTCGCTCCAGAAATACCATCTACCTCGTATAGAGGATCTTTGGCGCCGCCCTTACGGACATTCACTGCTTTGAAAGTATCGCCATCATAGATTTTCTTGCCTATGAATTGTTTTACCCAAGCTTTGTTATCCTTTATCTCCGCACCTAAGCCAGGTGTCTCAGCTTTGTGATCAAAGGAAACACCGGCTATAGTATTGAAATCATCTTCTAGAGCTACACAGCCCCAGATCTCATCCCAAAGCCCTTTTCCTCTAGCATATAAGATGTAATATTTTTCTCCATTGTCTTTTGTATAAATGTACAATGGCAACATTTTATCATCACCTTTCTTATGCTCTTTTGCCATATCAACATTAGCAGCAATGCCATCCATATAGCCTTGTGCTGCGACTTCCTCTTCTGTGTACAACTTACCTTCTTGATTGACCACCAATTGCTTGATCTTATTAGAAAAGATATCTTCTACTTGCTGGTCAGAAATATTACTGTAATCAAAACCAAGATGGTTGGCTATAGCGCCTAGAGTTGCTTTCTTACTGTATAACGCTTCGTTAGCGTCATGTTTGTCTTTAAGTCCATTTTGCAAAAAGGCCAATACCAACGACACAAGAGTCGTCATGATCAAGACAAAAGCCATTACTGAATTTGTACTACGCATGTGTTACTTCATTTTCAGTGTGAACAGAATGAGAGGAAATGGCTGCTGCAGAAGCTTTCATTCTTCGTTTCATGTTGCCTTCTAGTACATAGTGATCTATGAGAGGCGCAAAGGTATTGAGGAACAATATTGCAAGCATCCATCCTTCTGGATATGCAGGATTAATAACTCTGATAAGCATCCCTATCATTCCTATTAATAGACCGTATACCCACTTTCCTGCATTAGTAGAGGAAGCGGTAACGGGATCTGTTGCCATAAAAGCCATCGCGAAGAAGAAGCTACCCATGTAGAACTGATACTGCCATGGCACTGTCATAAATGGCGTCGCACCCCAGCCATTGAGGATCATGCCCATAACTACAGCACCGATAAACATGCTCAACATAATTCTCCAACTGGCTATGCCTGTTGCTAAAAGTATACCTGCTCCTATAAGGATGAGTGGCTTAGAAGTTTCTCCTATAGAGCCTGGGATAGATCCCCAGAACATTTGTGATTCTGAGAAAGTCGCTGTTACATTTTCCCAACCCCCTTGGTATGCTAGTGCTAGAGGTGTCGCTCCAGAATAGCCATCTGCCACAACGGCGGCAGAATTAAAGGTACTCAGGTCCATCCATGAGAAAAGATTATTGAATAGGCCATGTGCCCAGCCATAATCTACAGAGGCTCCAGAAGCCATGCCTTCAAAACCTGATACCCACACCTCATCTCCTGAGATAGAGGTCGGATAAGCAAAGAAGACAAAGACTCTCGCTAGAAGAGCGACATTCCATATATTCATTCCAGTACCCCCGAATGCTTCTTTTCCTAGGATTACTGCAAAAGCTACAGCTACTGCTAGTATCCATAAAGGTAGATCAGGTGGCATAATCAATGGGATCAATGCCCCGGAGACTAAGAAGCCTTCTTCTATAGCATGCCCTTTCTTAGCAGCAAACCAGAACTCTATTCCTAGACCCACTGCGTGAGTCACAATAAAGATTGGTAATAGCTTGATCAAGCCATGGACGAGCTTCAGGTGGAAACCTTCTAGAAAACCTAGATGCTCACCCATCGCTACAAAGTGCTGATGACCTATGTTGTAGGTTCCAAAGACATAGCACAATTGCATCGCCAAAACAACCATAACCATGGTTCTCTTGAGGTCCATACCATCTCTGATGTGTACCCCACCTTTGGTAGTAGAATTAGGCGCATAGGCAAAAGTGAAAAAGCCATCATACAAAGTATGTAAGAATGGACTTTTCTTCTTGTCTGGTTCTATCTTCTGTAAGAAACTGAGTAATCCCATTTATTTATTAGTTCGAGCAGCCGAAGCTGCATTTTGTTTTATCAATTGATTTATGCTTGTTCTCTCATCATATCTAGACCCTCTCTCAGTATCTGCTGTAGAGGCATCTTAGAGGTACATGAAAATTCTGCTAGAGCGATATCTTCTTCTGATAACTCATTGATTCCTAAGCCTTCCATTCTTTCTATATCTCCAGCCATTATTGCTTTGAGCAAATGCTGAGGATAGATATCCATCGGTAACATCTTCTCATACTGACCTGTCACTACGAAGGCTCTCTTTTCACCATGAGTATTGGTGTCGGCCTCATACTGATGTCCAGGCATTAGGAAACCAGGCATCGTCTTAGAGATAGATGGTCTCGGTGTAATAGGTAATAACCAACCAAAGAGTTCATATTGATCTCCTTCTTTGATAGAGGTTATTTGATTAGATCCTGAACTCAAGAAATCATCTTCTACAGCTGTCTGGCCTGCAAGTACATCTCCTTGGATCAGTCTCGTCGTGCCTTCCGCTTTGATATTACCTTGTGTCAGTTCTTTTAGGCTTGCTCCAGCATAGGTTTTGACCAATTTTGGTTGCTCAAACTGTGCTCCAGCCAGAGCGACTACCTTAGAGGTATCATAGACGCCTGTATTCATTAGTCTTCCTAGAATCAATGCATTCTCTAGTGACATAGTCCATACACAACCTGTATTCTTGATAGGTGCAATGTGGTGTATCTGCACTCCTACATTTCCAGCTGGATGCTTTCCATTGAAATAATGCTTTTCAGCACCTGAAACATTAGCGATAGCACTATGTACTTCATCAGTTCTACCATCTACTCCTAGATAGACTTTTCCAGAAGTCAATCTAGAGAGACAATCTACTGCTTCTTGCAAATCAGCGGCTCTGCCATCAAGCATTACGCTATAATCTGGTGCTAAAGGAGCTGTACTGAAGGTAGAGATGAAAATATTATCTGGCGTCTGTGCAGGATCAGGCACGACATCAAAAGGTCTTTGGTTCATGAGTGGCCATACACCGACAGCCTTCATATAAGCTATAATGTCTTCCTTGCTCGCTGTATCTACATTTATAATGTCATGCTGTACATGTTGCTGCTCTTTGTCAGCTAAGATGACGATATGAGAGATAGCTCTTTTAGCAGCTCTTCTCACTTCTACTATCTCTCCGCTTACTGGAGCGACATGCTTTATCTCAGGACTCAACTTGTCATAGAATACAACATCTCCAGCTTTCACAGAATCTCCCACTGCTACTTCCAACTTTGGAATAGGTGCGATTCCTCTAAAATCTGTGGGCTTCAAAGCATACCTAGAAGTATGACCATTTTCTATTGGTCCATCAGCCACACCGACTAATTTGATGTTGTGGCCGCCTTTGAGGTTATGAAATCTAGAGGGATCTGCTGCCTTTGGAGGTTTCTTGCCGAATAGGTCTGAGAAATTAGGGAAGATACTAAGGTTGTTCTTCCTAGTGTCTATTCCTTGTTTTTTGGCTTCTATTTGGATAAGATTGTCAGAAACTGAGAGAACTGAAGCGAGAATCAGAACTACTGCAATCATGAGTAAAGCTGCTAATAGCATAGCGTATACGAGTTACTTGGTTTGTTAGTTTTTCTTATAAAACCTACCATTTAGTAGACCTTCAGAAAATCACCGCAAATATATAACTCTTTTAAATATGGATAGTTTAAGCCTAATGGTAGCGAGGGCTCAAGCATTATTTAGATTTTATCCAAATAAATACTTCGCTACAGACTAGGTTGCTTCATATTGATGTCATATATTAGACACAACTCCAGGAGATCTAATCATTATAAACTTCATACTTATGAAAGCTTATTTCCTGTTTATACTCCTTCTATCCTCTATTTCCGTTTCTATATCAGCTCAAAGTAGTTATCTAGATAAAAACTATGGAGATGAAGGTATCGTCAGCTTAGAGACAAGGGGATATCCCTTCTTTTATTATCACGTAAGCCTAGATAGTGAGAATAGGTTGTATCTCAGTTTAGATTATGAATGGTGGAGCAATACGGATCAAGACTCTTCCGAGAACATCTTCAAACTTAATCGTTTGACGCCAGATGGTACCCTGGATGAGAGGTGGCTGTATGAAACACAAGACACCAATGCATCTCCATATTACTTTTACTACACCAATAATCTTACTTGGCAGCAAGAGGATAAACTTATAAACTACTCCAGCATACAAGAAAATGGAGATACGTTACCTACTACCAGAATACTTTCCCTTGAAGGGGAGCTTCTGCATACCTTCGAAGTCAGCCCGATTCAGAGTTTTGCTGCATTGATAGGCAATCAATATCTAGCAATTGATGAGCAAGACAGGATCACCGTTCCGACCAGTGGTAACCTTAGCAGGTACTTAGAGAATGGAGAAATAGATTTGAGTTACGGAATAGATGGCACTACCGAAGTTTTTACAGCAGAAAATTATCTAGACAGCTTTTACATCATATGGCTAAGTCTAATCTACAAAGCACCAGACAACTCTATATTATTTTCAACTGGTTCACTAAATTCTGATTCGACTAGCTTTAATAGTCATCTCGCAAAGGTTTCTCAAGATGGCCAACTGGATAAAGCCTTTGGCGATGATGGGTTTCTCAATTTTCAGTATAGTGGTTTTGTAAACGCGGTATATTTTCCAGAAAAAGATAAGTACAAAATTCATTACTCTAGATTGGATACGAGCAACAACAGGTACACCTCACATGTAAGGAAGACAGATTTAAATGGTCAGACAGAATTAGACTTTCCCATTGACAATTTTAGAAATCCGAAAAACGACTCACTGCACACCTTCATAGGCAGGTTCATGGAAGGTCCAGATGGTTACAGTGCTTGCATCACCAATTACTTTACTCTTAATAGTGCAGACAGTACAACTACAGAATACAACTATTACATGCATCGCTATCTTCCTAATGGGAAAATGGATTTATCGTTCGGCGAAGAAGGCTTCCTCTCTTTAGACTCAATTCCTGGCAAGTACCTTTACTACAACCTTCTAGACCAAGATTACAATGCCTACTTTGTAACCTATGACAGTCTAAGTCTAGAGCACATCGAAAACAATGCCCATGTAATTAAATTCAAAGCAAGTGCCTTATGGCCTACTGTAAGCGATCTTCCAGAAAACACTTTCAAATTTGACATATATCCTAATCCGTCGGTGGATAAATTTCAAATGAGATACGAAGGGTCTATCCTAGAATCTATCAATGTATCTATATTCGATATGCAAGGACGATTGATTTCTACGAGAGATATTCCCGAACTACGAAATAAAGACGAGATCACCTTAGGAAATAACTTTTTAAGCGCTGGCACATACTTAATAAAAGTTAAAGACAAAGAAAATCGAAACTTATACACTGACAAAGTGCTCATCATAAAATAAGTCTTGGTCAGACTGATTATGATGAGAGTACTCTTACATGTATTATATTAGAGCCACCTCCTGATGATCAGTTCGTAAAAAATCCTATGCTCATGAAAGCTTTCTACCTATTTTTATTGCTAGTGACAACTTTCACTTTTTCGTTATCTGCTCAAAGCCTATACCTCGATCAGAACTATGGCAATAATGGTATAGTTAGTCTAGAAACAAAGGGACATCCCTTTTGGAATCGATATTTGAACTTTGATAGTCAAGACAGGTTGTATATCAATTTAGAATACTTATGGTGGAATATTTTTAGTCAAGACAGCACTGAAAACACCTTTAAGCTCAAAAGATTATCTCCGTCAGGCGAACTTGATTATAATTGGCTATACGAACTCGGGGAGCCAAGTTCTTCGCCAGAATATTTGAACCCGATCAACAATATAACTTGGGTGCAAAAAGACAAACTGATCAACTACTCAGCCTTACAAGAAAATGGAGATACTCAACCTACAGCACGTGTATATTCACTAGAGGGCGATCTTCTTAGTACAATCGAAGTTAGTCCTATTCGAGGCATTGCTGGATTATACGGAAATCGGTCTATAGTAATCGACGAGCAGGACCACATGACTCTTCATCACAATGGAAAACTAAAGAGGTATTTAGGCACGGGAGAAATAGACCCTAGCTATGGGATAGATGGTACAGCAGAAGTCTATCCAGACAGCTCTAACATTAGTTTGTATAGCTCAATCTACGAAACTTCAGATAACTCTATTTTGCTTTCAACAGGCTGGGATGGCCAACTTGCAAAAGTCACTTCTGATGGTCAACTAGATAAATCCTTTGGCATTGATGGTTTTCTAAAAATTGACCAAAATGTTTTTATAGACGACATTTACTTCGACGAGAAAGATAAGTATATAATAATCTACACCAAAATAGATGTAGTTAATAGTAGTATCAATTCATACGTTAGGAAGACTAACGTAAATGGTACTACAGAATTAGAATTCCCAATTGACAATTTTAGAAATCCAAAAAATGACTCTCTCCATATCTTCACAAGCAGATACATGGTCGGTCCAGATGGCTATGGGATTTGCATAACCACTCACCCTTCACATACAGTTACCCCAGACACTACAATTAGATACAACAACTACTACATGCATCGCTTTCTTCCAAATGGAGACATGGATTTATCTTTTGGTGAAGAAGGCTTTCTTTCGTTGGACTCTATTCCTTGCAATCACTTGCATTACAATCTTCTAGATCAAGCCTATAATGCTTATCTTACAAGCTATGAAAGCACAAGTCTACAGCGAATCGAAAACAATGCACACGTAATTAAATTTAAAGCAAGTGCCTTATGGCCTACTGTGAGTGATCTACCTTCAAACACTTATAGGTTTTACATATATCCTAATCCGTCTGTGGACAAATTTATATTGAGCTATGAGGGAGCGACCTTAGAATCCATTAATGTCACCATCTTCGACGTCCAGGGACGATTGATTTCTAGAAAAGACATTCCTGAACTACGAAATAAAGACGAGGTCAGAATAACAGATCAATTTCTCAGTGCGGGGAGCTACCTAGTGAAGGTATTAGATCAAGAAAATCGCAATCTACATATCGATAAACTACTGGTTATCAAATAGGTCTTGGCTAGTGTAAATTAGAACAACTAATCCTAGAATATATATAAACGTGAAAAACCGCATCACCAAAAGGTGATGCGGCTCCACGTAAGTTTCCGTCAGTTTCTATCTTATCTGAATCATCTTTCTAGATGCCGTACCGAAAGCTGAATCCAGCTTGTAGTAAAGTACTCCAGAAGAAGTCAGTTCACTGCTATTTAATAATATAGAATTGTTGCCACCATCGAATCTGCTCTGTCTTTTCATTATCTCCTTACCATTTACATCATAGATAGTGAACGTTACATCAGAACTAGCTGGTAGGCTAAATCTTATCTCCGTGTTATCTGCAAACGGGTTAGGAATATTTTGATAAAGAACGAATTCGCTTACACTTACTCCTTTTACATTCAGGTTAAGTGCTATAGTAGACATATTATCTGTGTATGCTTCAGATCCAGTCAATGCTGAGCTCAAGTAGAACTGCTCGCTTAGATTTCCTGCTTCTGTTGCTACAAACTGTATCTCGAATAAAGCTTGATCTGCATCAAGTGTTACACCTTCAGTACTATTCCAACTCAAAGAAATATATCCTTCTTTAAGACTTAATAGTCCTAGGTTAGATTCAGTTACATCTAGACCTGCTTTAGTAATTCCAGCAAACTGTAGCGCTGCAGGGTTAAAGCTGATCGTCGTCTGTAGACCTATGATATCATCCATGTTCTCTGCATATACAGGTACTGATAAAGCAGTACCTACTGCTAGACTCTGGTCTGCTATCTGTAATTCTAATGACTGTCCTGATCTAGTCGTTACTTCTCCACCATCTAGTGAAGTTATCGCACTACCGTTGACATCACCAATCTTTACTGCTATGAAATCCTGTCCGTTCATAGTAGAACTGTGATTAGCAATATTAATATGCTCATCATATGGGAATGGTGAAGCAGTATCATTAAATGATTGTGCTGCCGCAGGCACTCTCCATGATTGCTGGCCATTCGGTAACTGAGTCGTTATTCCTAAGATTAACTTTCTAAGTTCTACAAGGTCAACACCATTAATTCTACCATTGTTATCAGTATCAGCTGCCATTACATCATAAGGAGAATCAAATCTCTCTAGACCTAATATGTGCCTCTGTATCATTACAAGATCTATCGTAGATACACCATTAAGGTAACTATCTTCCTTATGTGGCATGATAGAATAATCTAGCTCATGTGTTACCTGATCAAAGGCATATGTACCATTAGTAGTACTCATCATAGAGTTAGATAATTCTCCGCCTCTCATTAGTTCTACCATCACATCTTCTACCATTCTGTTATCTGCAGTCTGGATCGCACCCGCGATTCTAGAACCTGGCTGATCTGGACATACATCATCATTGTCTTGTAAGAGCAATCTTACTTCACAAGTATTAATATTCCCAGCATCATCTTCAAAGTATACAGTTACTGGTACTAGCTCTGATACACCGTTAGGAATATCTTCGCAGTCGTAGGATAATACCTGAGTCTGCTGTCCTAAGTCATTGATGAAATAATCATCAACGTCAGTATCACAGTTATCATCAGCACCTTGACTAAAGTCAGATACCCATATCTCAGCGATGCCATCCGCATTAGGAGTTGTTATCACTTCAGCAGTACAGTATGGCGTCGGTGCTTGTGTATCCGCTGTAAATATTCCGAAACTGAAAGTATTTACATTATCACAGTGATCTGCTACTTCGATAGTAATTCTATCTCCATTGCTATAGCTGTTGCCAAATATGTTACCAGTAGGTTCGCCGTTCACTAAGAAGCTCACTTGTACATCTTCTGGTGCAGTACAATTATCAGTAATTTCATAATCAAGATCGTCAGCTGTCAATACGTATTGGCAGTTAGGATCATCTCCAAAAACATCATTCAGGTTGGTAATAACAGGTGCAGTAGAGTCATTTACTTTGATAAGTTGGGTATAGGTTCTTCTACCCATATCAACAGTGTTTCCTGGTGCATTAACTATACACCAATCTATGACAGTCCACGTTCTCAAGATCTTGTAGCAGGCATCTACAACATCAGGGAATATTTGATCATCGTAAGAAATCGCAGTATCACTACCACAGTTACTAGAAGTCGTTCTTATCGCATCTTGTCCAGCGTTAGCAGGAAGATTTTCAGGTTCTACACCATCCACACAATTAGGAATAGTATAGTCTACAGGCCAGCTCAATACATCAAATCCACTAAAGTCATTAGTGTATGATAGAGACTGGTTAAAAGAACCTCCAACAGCACCTCCACAAGCATCAGTTACATCATACTTGATAGATGTACTTCCTGCACCACATTCTCCTGGCTCAAACATGTCACCACTCTGGATAACATTTCCATTATGCGTCGCTACTACTGTAAATCCAGCTGTATTAGGACAGTTAGCAGTAAAGTTAAAAGTTGCTTTTCCAGCTTCAGATATTGCAAATAGGTCATATGCACCCGCAGTACAACTTCTAGATTCGTTTTCTGGACCACCAGAAACACTTGGATTCGTATTGTTCTGAACTTCTACGGTTACTACACAAATATTGGTATTACCTGCTGCATCCGTAACTTGGAGATATACCATTTCATCATCCATCATGCATCCACAACAATAATCAAGTACATCAGTAAAAGGACCGTTTGCAGATCTGCTAATTCCATAATCTGCAATTCCACAATTATCCCATGAGCTATTATCTATAGACTCTGCAGGAAGGTAAGCACAACCGTCATCACCTATTGCCACTACTGTATTTTCTATACATACAGGTGTAGGTCTAGTCTGATCAGTAACAGCTACCTCAGTGAAACATACTCCAGTGTTTCCACATTCATCTTCTACTGAGTACTTTAACCAAGTTACTCCTAGAGGAAGGTTAGAAATAGAAGTAGGATTTACTGCTCCGTTTACTTGAGCACCAGTCGCAGCATCGAAAGATACGAACTCACCGTTTATAGGTGCTTCACCATCTTCATTTGCTATCAAGAACTCTACTGTAAAGTCAAATGTATGTGCATCACATGCATTATCTATAACTAGAGGGGGCTCTATTTCCCATGTACCTGCACATTGATTTCCATCAGTACTTGCTGGCCAGTGTAGTAGAGGCACTCCGTTAGAATCTACTATAGGATTACCCTCGCTATCATTAACTATTATCCCCTCATCAGAATCAGGAGCACAAGTCATTACGATAGGTCTAGTATCTTCTATTTTTATTATTTGATCATATTCTTCGTACTCAGATGTACACCAGTCTAAGATAGCCCACTTTCTGATTACTTTCTTAGAGTACTCACCACAAAGTTCGAATACTAAATCTTCTCTTGTTACTTGGAAGTTACCACACATGTCACCAAACGGCACTCTAGGTTCTCCAGCAAGTGCAGGAGTAGGTATTCCGTCTTCATCTGCTACAGCTGGATTAAGATTCCACTGTGCATCAAAAAGCTCAGAGCAGTCTACGATATCACTTTCAACACCATCTCTACTCTTAGGCCAGATGATATCATCTAATGACCATGGTAAGAAAGTAATCATCTGGGAGCAAGAATTTTGTAATTCTGTAGTATTATTTGTTGCTGTCCATGTTCTCTCTACTACTGACCAGTTACCACCAGCACAGTTATCACTTAGCATCTCATCTTCTGACTCTACTGTAATATCACTTGAGCTACAGCCCATGTTTTGCATGATATCCCCTTGAGTCACTAAATTACCTTCATTAGTAAGGACAATAAGTTCTGCAACGATATCTGTTACAGCTAGAGCCGAACTTAAACGTAATTCCCATGCACCACTACCACTACCTGTTACATTGTCTCCAACGAAACCAGAGAATGGATTAGCAGGGTTAAAGTTTCCTATGTAGGCATTTACCTGAGCTTTGCACTGATCAGTATCAAAGAACTGTGCATAAGGCTTATATGAAGAATCATCAGCAAAGCATACATTGATATTAGGTCTCTCACAGTGGTTGTCTGCTAAAGCCGCTAACCCAAAATCTGCCAATTCCAC
>CAKZVK010000141.1 GCA_937921825.1 uncultured Saprospiraceae bacterium | reverse complement strand
GCTGTGATATATTTCTTTATGAAGTCTAGAGTACGGAAGTATGGCATGTCAGGAGACGAACTCAGTAACTTAATCTTCTACACTTTTATTTCTGCCTTTGTAGGCGGTAAAGTATTCTACTACCTGCAAGAACCAGGTAAGTACCTTTCTAAGCCCGGCTTAATGCTGGACAATCTGGGTGCAGGATTTGTCTTCTATGGCTCACTTCTGTTTGCTGTTCCGACTATTCTTTTCCTTATCAAAAAGAAGAATATAGACGTTAGAAGTTTCTTGGACATCCTAGCTTACGTGGGGCCCATCATCCATAGTTTTGGTAGAGTTGGATGCTTGCTGGCGGGCTGCTGTTATGGGAAGCCCACAGGGAGTGATTGGGGCTTGGTTTTTTCTCATCCGCTCACTAAGGCCAAGCCGATGGATATGGCTCTGTACCCTACTCAACTGATGGATATAGGTGTCAATCTGCTCATTCTTATAATTATCGCCATCATACAAAAGCGACAGGCCTTCAGTGGACAACTGTTCCTAATCTATATAACGATCTACGGAGTGGGAAGAAGCATCGTAGAGGTTTATAGAGGAGATAGTGCTAGAGGATTCTTTTTTGATCTGATTTCTCACTCACAGATGATTGCCCTGGTGCTGATCCTTATAAGCAGTTACTTCTGGATGAAATGGCGCAAAGACCCACAACTATAAAAGGCTCTGAGTAGAACAGCGGGAAGTATTGCCATCTAAAGGGGAACTATAGCACTAAGTATCAGACTTAATACAAAGTAAGTTTGTACTAAATAACTATTACATGAAATCTATAAAATCTAACAAACAATTTAATGACTTGGTCAAAGGTGGAAAACCTTTTGTCCTTGATTTCTATGCCGACTGGTGTGGCCCATGCCGATCGCTACTACCTACTGTAGAAAAACTTGCAAAGGAATACAGCGGAGAAGTAGATATCGTAAAGGTCAATGTCGATAAGCAGAAAGCACTTGCAGCAAAGTTTGGCGTGAGAAGTATCCCTGCCCTATTCTTTCTAAGAGGAAACAAAGTCAAACACAAAATTCAAGGTCTTGCCTCAGAGCATGAATTGAGAAAAAAGATTGTTGCTCTAGCCAAGTAAAAGAATACAAAAGCCTTCAGTTCATTCTGGAGGCTTTTTTTATTCTCTAACCTGGCAGCTAATTCTAGAGCATAAAAAAGCCCGTTAGCGAGGCTAACAGGCTTACAACACTTTTTTATATTTTCTACTAAGACTTCTTCTTAGCTAACATTTGTTCCATACCTCCTGTAAACTCTGCTACAGTCTTAGTGTACCCAGTTTTACCTAAAGCATTAACATTAAACTGTCCAGCATCATCTTTGGATAGTTCAAATAACCATACTGTAGGAAACCCTCTAACTTGAAAAGCTCTTTGTAGATCAGCATTTTGTTGCTGGATCTCTGATGGTACTTGCTTTCTTCTAGGGTAGTCTAACTCAAGAAGGACTACATTCTTCTTAGCCCAATCTTTAAACTCCTTATGGATGAAGACACTTTTGTCCAGTCTCTTGCACCAGCCACACCAGTCACTACCAGTAAAATTTGCCATAATAGGCTTTCCTGTCTCTTGTGATTCTTGATAAGCTACTTCTATCTGAGTATGCCATCCTTCATTCTTAGCCTTATAAGATGCTAAATCTTGGGAAAATCCAGTGATACTGATCGTAAACACTAATAATGCTATACCTAGTACCTTGCTCATTGTATTTCTCACTTACTTAAATTTTATATCGCAAATATCTATATAATATCTGTATGATACCTAACTACGAAACGTTTAGTATTTAATTAACTTATCTTATTCTAAGGTTAAAATTCCTTTATTCTCTCCTCTTCTTGTAACATGAGCATACCCCTATATCTCCAATAAATCCCTACATTTAGCGCATGCCTAGTTCTGTACAGACTATCCTGAAAGAGGTCTTTGGTTATAATAGCTTCAGACTGAATCAAGCCAAAATAATAGACCATGTCATGGATGGACATGATACTCTGGTCGTAATGCCGACAGGTGGTGGAAAGTCGTTATGCTATCAAGTGCCAGCACTGGCCATGGATGGGCTGACTATTGTGGTCTCCCCTCTTATTGCTCTAATGCAGGACCAGGTCAATGCTCTACTACAACTAGGCGTCTCAGCAGCTACCTTCCATAGTAATCTAAGTATGGAAGAATCCAGTAGCATCAATCAAAAGCTACACGATGGAAAACTAAAATTACTGTATGTCTCTCCCGAAAAGCTAAGTTCGGAAGGTTTTATTAGAATGCTCCGCACCTACAAGGTAAGTCTTTTTGCTATCGATGAAGCCCATTGTGTCAGTACCTGGGGGAATGACTTCAGACCTGACTACGTCCGTCTGAGGATCATCAAAGAGCAGTTTCCTAATATACCTGTCGTCGCTCTCACGGCTACTGCAGATAGTACTACCCAAGATGATATACTCGTACAACTCAAGCTCAGCAAGCCTAAGAAATTCATCAATAGCTTTGAAAGAAAAAACATTACCCAGGCAGTCAGTCCAGGAAAAGAAAGACTAAAGCAGATCTACAACTTCATAGGTAAGCATCAGGGGCAGGCGGGTATCGTCTACTGTCTCAGCAGAAAAGGCACTGAAAGCCTTGCAGAAAAGTTAGAATCACGAGGTCTGCAAGCGGATTATTATCATGCAGGAAGATCTGCTGAAGACAGAGCAAGGGTACAACAAGCTTTTCAGGAGGATAGCATAGATATCATCTGTGCGACTATTGCCTTTGGGATGGGAATAGATAAGCCGAATATCAGGTGGGTAATTCATTACAACATGCCTAAGAATCTAGAAGCCTACTATCAAGAGATAGGGCGGTCAGGACGGGATGGAGCTCCGGCAGAAGCACTACTCTTCTATAGCTGGGCTGATATGTCTCAGCTTTCGAGATTTATAACAGAAGGAAATGCGGACGCTACCTTCAAAGAAATACAAACTGCTAAGTTGGAAAGGATGTGGCAATATGCCAATGCACAGAGCTGTCGGACTAATTTTATTCTCAACTATTTTGGAGAGTACCGATCAGAAGGATGTGGACATTGTGACAATTGCATCTACCCTCCTCAATTTATAGATGGGACGACTTATGCAAAAATGGCCCTCTCTGGTGTCATAAGATGTCATGAAAAATTGACTCTACAAGTGCTCATGGATCTACTGAAAGGATCATACAAGCAAGAGATAAGACATCTGGCTTTGGACCAGATTAAAACTTTCGGAGCTGGTAGAGAACTGCCTTATCCGCATTGGGCTAGTTATCTCAATCAAATGATCAATCTAGGCATCTTAAGAATAGACCTAGCTGATGGGTCAAAAATCAAAACCACACCATTATCCAAGCCAGTTCTCACAGATGAGCTTCCCGTGAGTCTGGCACAATATGAAAAGCCTCAGGTTAAAAAGGAGAAAAAGATTAAACACGAGGAAAACATGGACTATGACAGCAGCCTCTTCGACCAACTCAAGAAGTGGCGTCTCGGCAAAGCTAGAGTCCTCAAAGTACCTCCTTATGTTATAATGCATGACAGAACTCTAAAAGCTATCGCTGCAGCAAAACCTTCTGATGACAATCAGTTACTCAACATTGATGGCATCGGTAAAGCCAAGCTAGAGAAGTTCGGAGCAGATATCTTATCGTTAGTGAATTAGCCTAAAGGAAAAGGCTAATCCGAATTATTTCCGGATTAGCCCAGGCTGAACAATGTGGTTCACTAATGGAATCTGTTACTAAAAAACTTACTTCTCTATTATTAATTTGTCACTGTAGTATTTTTGTCCCAGTCGAAGTCTATAAGCATAGACGCCGATAGAAAGCTTTGAGAGATTAACTTCCTTTGCCTGTCTGGATTCCAAGACCACCCTTCCTGTAATATCATAAACTGATAACTCCAAGTCCGCAGTGCTAAGCTCAGCTGGTATATCTAGATAGAGCATATTTCTTGCAGGATTAGGATAGACACTAACTGCATAACCCTCTACATTATGTGTTCCATTCGTAAGTTCTCCATCTAATTCGGCCTTTATTTCAAAGAGCTCATTCTCAGAATTCAATACATAGGAAGGTATCATTTCTGAAAAAACAAGACTGCTAGAAAGTGTAGAGTTCTCCAAGGCTGTCAATGATATTGTAAACAATTGATCTGCAGGACTTAATTCTTCTTGGGTAGATAAATAGACTAATTTCAGCATGCCCTCATAGATATTATATTCAATAATACCGTCAAACAAAGAAGAAGAAATGTCATCTATCTGAATGGTAGACTCATCTATATCAAATGAAAATTCCATTCCATTAGCTGTGCGCTCAGAACTATTATAAAATATAGGGATATCATAGGCTTGCCCCTTATTAAATACAACATCCTCATAGACCAATGAAACTGTCTCATAATCTATCCTATCATTAGCTAACACAGCGGTATCATCAACATCTCCCGTCTTTACTCCCAAGTAATTTCCTTTGACAGAAATCTGATTTAATCCTAGAGGTTTTTCAATGAAATTCCATATTTGATTCTGTGGAAAATCTTGATAGATTCCTAGGATGAGCTTCTTTAACTCTACTAGATCTAAGGCACTCAGAACACCATCATTATTCACGTCTGCTGCAATTTGTGCTTTCGAATTCAATTGATCAGGACCGATCATATGTCTCTGCATTAGAACTAGATCCCTAATATTTACACCATTGATAGCAGTATCATCATAGTCAGGATTGATTGAATCACTCTCATCTACTATCCCTATACCAGCTGTATTAGTCTCTACCTGATCTGTAATAGTCACCTTAGGCATCGGTCTGTTATTAATAGTATTAACAGATACTAGTCCGTTAAAGTTAGTCAGATCAATGGTAAGTTTTTGTCTATAAGTCCACTCACTGGTAGGTAATGATGGTCTTACTACAGTCCATTCTCTTTCTAGGAATAAGAACTGTGAATCAATATCTAAAAAGAAGTCAGCATAGGTATAGAGATAAGCATCTGGTTCATTGAAAAATTGTGGCGTAGCGTCTTTCTCCTGCACATTAGAAAAAGCAACAAGTTCAGAAGGTGTGATTCTGTGATCTCCTATTACTAAATCTGCCGGCCACTCTACGTCATCTGTATTTGTATGCCCTGATGCGCAGTCCCCAAGAGGCGCTGTATTAGGTAGGAAGTCACAGATAAAAACTTCATTAGATCGAATAGTTATAGTTTGAGAATAGTCATTAGTCACTGAAGTCTCCCAATTAATCACTGACCATTCTCTAGAAATCTTAGTCTCTTGTCCTCCAGAAATAGGCGTATCAAAATAATCAAAAATATACTGAATACAGCTTACCTTAGGTCGTACCTGAGTACTCGTAAAACCAAATTCTATTATCAAATTACTTGGTCTGATGTCTGGGCCCTGCTGATCAGCAACAACTAAAATATCACTCTGTGGCCATTGAATATCTTCTTCTGTATTAGTACAATCTGGCTCCTCAATTAAACTTGTGAGATTCACAGTACAAAAATCTTTATTACCTGCTTCATCCCACACGTATATATCTAGTTCTATAAAACCTGATGGATTTATATCAGCTACTGTAAGTCTTCGACCGCCTGAATTATAATTATCGTAGTAAGAATGAATATTGTCCTTGTAGGATTCCAAATTACCTGTAGTTGGGTTGTATCCTCCATCAGAATAGGCGCCTTGTTCATTCAAGTCACAAAAAAGGTTATCAGTGGTAGCCTCGCCAGCATCATAAAACCAATAAATGCCATTGTACCAATCATTAGTTCCTGAAGCTTCGTAATAAGAGTCACATCTAGAAGGAGGTGCAACATCCGTAAAGGTAAAAGTCAGATTTTCCCTTTCACTACAGTTATCAAAACTACCTAGATCAAAGTCCGAAGCAAATACTTCCACATATCCATCTTGCATGATCACTGTTCCCAAGTTAAGACAAAAAGGAGTAGGTGCTGCTAGGTCCTGAGAAGAAGAATTATCTATGGTAAAACTAGACGTGCTAGTTGTAACATTTCCACAGGCGTCATATACAGACCAGCTAATAGTATGTGCATTAGAGCTAGATGCGGTACTTGGCAAGTTTATGACATACTCTTCACCAGACACGGTGTAGGGTTTAGATAAGTTATCAAAAGCATGACCTGCTCCTACTCTTACATCTGGAATACCATTCCCATCATTATCTTGCCAAATAGTACCTGCAGAATCATCAGAAACAAAAGAGCTCCATTCATAATCTGGATTAGAATCACTTTCTAGATCCAAAACAACAACCCATCTTAACGCATCACCTCCTGCACAACTATCATCTCCTGTTGCTCCAAATGAAATATTTCCTCCGATACAATTGAAAGTAAAGTCACTTGGTACTTCAAGCTCAGGCTGAATGTCATCTGTGACTGTAACTAATACAGACCTTGACCATCTACCTCCTGCATCAGGATCATTAGGATTATAGTTACACCAATTAATGACACTATAATTTTGCACAACTTGCATGCAAGTCCCTCCTGACAATAGAAAAGTATCTGATTTGACATTGTAACCAATCAGCTGACAACCATCATATTCCCACGTTGGTTGTCTATCTATATCTTCGAGACAATCTACTGCGATATCAGAAGGCCATGTTATCATCGATTCTTCAAAAGATACTCCTGTAGTAACAGCAATTAATTGCTCACAAGAACTATTGCCTAAGGTGAAAGTTCGTAAGACAAGACCCTCTCCACAGGCTGCATTAAATTCTTCTGGCACTATTGATCCATCGATAGCAACATAAGTATCATCTACATCTCCATCTTCATTAGCGTCATAGCCTCTTGTATCTGAATAACTTGCACTACTTACACAACCAAATGTATTTGTAGGCCATCCCGAAACCGTAGGGTCTAGATTATCAACAGCACAAGTCTGAACAACTTCTTCTGGACATTCCAGATCTGCTGATACACTTAGCTCTACCGTAATCTTTACTAGTATTTCATTGTAGTTGTCAAGATTTGAAGAACCAGGCATACCATCCCCATCTGCATCATCCCAGACTCCAAAGGGCACAAAATTAAGTCCAACGTCATCACATTCAAAAGTCCAAAACTCAGGATCAAATCTTATATCTGTACAAGCATCATAACTACCACCATCAATACCAGCTACCAATAGAGTTACCGTGCTATTAGATGGAGAGAGAGGGATAACTGCTACCTCCTCGTGTACTGTTACAACAACAGGAGGTGTTTTATCTTGAAGTGTCACAGTAGCCCAACAACTCTCATTATTGCTTGTGTTAGTTACTGTCACCTGAGTCGGCATATTTAATGCACTTAAAGTACTTGGTTCTACAGTTAGATTAGAAACTGGAACAGCTCCTTCCAGTATCATATCTGGAGTCAGTATCGCTTGGCAGCTCCATGGATCAGCAGATACAACTACATTAGAATTACAAGTCAATGGACCTGGAACATCCTGACATAGACCTGCGCCGTCTAATACTTGCAGCATATTGTGACAACTATCTATAAGTATATTCCCTGTCCATAGATAGACAGAATAGCCCTCTTCTGTTATCCCCCCTGGATTCTCAGCATCATCACAATCCACGAAAAAAAAATTGACGTTATTTGATTCATTACTGAACGAATATATCCATCCTTTATCAGTACACTGGTCAGCCATAGTGGCACAGGCCTGATCCAGAGTGACCTGCGCTAGGCCTCCAGGCTGAATTGGTTCTATTATTTTTTTACAGCTAGCAATACGAGGTTTTTGCTCACAGACATATAAGTTTCCTGTATCCACATCATCAAGCTCGGAAGTAACAGTGAACGGCACTTCTCCCAAGGTACTCGTCGACACCATTCCAGGTTCTACAACGAATAAAGAAGTATCCAGATGCGGAAATAGAACCATACCAGGCGAAACTTCCCTAGACACCTCATTCTCCAAAATTATATTCACCTGGTCATAAGCAATCTGATCCGCTAGTTCACAGGCACCAGGTGCGCTCTCAATATTTACTAACCCCCAGCATGAGCTTCCAGTGACAGTATTTGTTGCAGTCACTTGTACAGCTTGGCCTATATAATTGAAATCAAAACAACTAGGAGAGATCACAATATCATCGTAGTTAATGCCAACATTAGCGAGCAAAAAAGCAGGTTGTATTTCTACAGCACAAGTACTCATGCCGACTAAGGCAGTGACCCCAGAATTACATAATAGGGCCTCTGGATTACAGCCTTTAACAATAGAGACAAAACCTTCCTCTATATTAAAATCTAGTTCTACAGAAGGCTCAGAGGGATCAGTAGGAGCTTGAGATACCGAAATTAAGGTTGGAAAATCAGCAAGTGATACTGAAGTATTGCTATCAGATATTGGTGCAACAACCTCGTAACAAACTTCCATCAATACGCCATTTAACGGAACAGTATGTGGACTAACTGCAGTTATATCTATCCAGGCTATACCTATTGCTCCATTGTCTACTAAGGTTTCATTAGTATTATTTGTTAATAAGAATCCCGGCAAAGAAACATTTTTTAGTTCTAAATATCGTAGTTCTTCAGAATCCCAATTAATACTCGTTGTTACAGCGTTTACATTGGTGAAGCCTTGTACTGTAATAGGAAGGCATATTGTATCTCCACAACTACCTTCTGTACTTCCTACAAAAAGGTTAACAAGACCTTGACCAGATAATGATTGAGTACAGCCAAGCCAGAAACACAGAAAACTGAGTTTTATTATAGCATTTTTCATAATTTTAGATTTAATGTTTTAAACTACTCCCAGACTGGTCTATACGATATACCGATCAAAAGACCGACTTGGGAGTTTTCTATTTTAAATGAAGTTGAATTTCTATTTATCGGACTTAAGTAGCGGCTGTAGTAAGGACGTATCATCAAGCTTGTTCTCTTAAAGAGTCTTCTTTCTATTGTCAGGTTGATCTGGCCTCCTACTCCATTATTACCTTTGTATATCTCTTCTGAAGTATCATCTAACTTAGTCACTGTCATCGCTGAGACGTCTTGATAATAACCTGAATTCATAGAATAAACATTATAGTTTGCCATCAGAGCTGTGGAGAGCTTATATTTCTCATTAGCGAAAAGAACTCTTCCGATGCCAAGTCCGAGATCCAGGTTATGGTGAATTCTATGCAGACGAATGTCATTCTGAAAGATGGTACTCTCACTAATCGACCCACCTGTCGCAGAATTGGTTTCTCTGGTGGTCACTTCTAGCTCATCATCTATATGTCTAGCTGCTAACAGAGAATAACTGAGTGCTACCTCTAACTGCCAGCCATTCTTTGTTATACCATAACTTAGCTGTGAAGAAAAACCTGGCAGAGCTATTTCATTCAAGGGATCTCTGGATTCAAAACTCTGATTAGAATCTGAAACAGATGCATATGCTGTCTGCCCTATATTAGGACCAAAGAGTAAAGAATAATTTGGAACCCATTTTTTCTGGGCTAATGGTTCAATTGATCTTGAGTATTGAAGTTGATTACCAATAGCCAAATCTCTACTGCTATCGTGCCTGACAGCTGACCTTAGAATCGCAAGAGGAGGTAATGTTTTGATAGATAACCTTGCAGACTCTGACAAGTCTTGCTCTATAGATAGTGTCCTATGCAAAGTAGAACTGGCAGTGGTTTCTGGGATCGCCTCACTTCTTGTAGGGTCTAAATCTGAACTATGAGAGTTGTTAGAAATGGAATTAATGATTGGCTGGTGACTTGTTTTTGTATTTGTGTGACTAAGCTGTGATATAGTTCTATTTGAATTGCTGCTGCTTGCAATTGAATTAGTGGTACTTTCTAATTGGTAGTCATAATTGATAGATTCAGATTTTGTTTTTTCTTCTATTACTTTTTCTATGGCTTGCTCATATTCTTTGACAGCTGCATAGATTCCCTTTTCTTCATTATCTGTGTTAAGCTTTTGCTCTTCAGAGTAGATGGGAGCTTCAGGAAGTTGATCTGGGCCTATTATGAGCAGTCCCAGCATTCCTACTAAGAAGAAAGCTCCGAGAAACCAAATCGCTAGAGGCAGCTTGTCATCTCGCTTATCTTGTGGCAATCGATGCTCAAGCTCATTCCATAAAGAATCAGTATCGATACCTAATTCAAGATCACCCAGTATCTTTTTGAATTCTTCTTCCTTGTGATTAAAATGTGTCATCGTATATAAAATTTAAAAGGTCTCCCTTTAGATTATTTTTAATGTCGGCGTACTCTTTCTTGAATCCAATTGGCTCCTCCTTTCCGTATAGAGATTCTCTTTTTCGAAGGATTCTAAAATCATCTTTCGTCCTCTAGAAACCAAAGACCGGGAACTACTTTCAGAAATACTCATATGCTTTGCTATCTCTTTATGCGAGTATCCTTCTATCAGAAACATACTGATTGCTATTCTGTAGTTTTCTGGTATTCGTTCTATAAACTGCATGACATCTTCCTCTTCCAATTTCAAACTACCAAGACCTTCTGACCCAGGTTCAGCCACATATTCCATACTAGAATATTGATGGCGCTTTTCTTTTCTCAGTAAGTCAAGACATTTCTTGACTGTCACCGTACTCACCCATGATTTAAACTTACCTTGCTCTTGGTACTTTGATATATTATTGATCACCTGAACAAGACTTTCCTGCAGCGCATCTTTAGCGACTTCTTTGTTGCCCATATACCTATAGCAGATGGTAAACATGTACGCAGAATAGCTATCTACAAAAGCTTTGAATGCTCTTCTATCCCCTCTCTTACAGCCTTTTATTATATCAGATTCTCCCACAGTCTAGCCTTAGACAGATAATGAAATTAAGTTGATGTTTAAGTTTTTATCAGAATGACTCCTTCTATATCAAAGTCTCCCACTTTAAAGTTTTCTATTGTTTGCATCCATAGTTTTCCAGCGAAGACAATACGCAGCCAACCCTCTCCTTGCTCGTCATAATGTGTCACCTCAAACTGAGTGATACCACAACCGATGCTAGACTCTTCACAGTTAAAATAATATCCATCTTGACCAAAGCTTACATCTCTGATATAGACATTAATAGCCTCTTCAGGGTAGCTCCCTTTGACATCTCCATCAAAACGGAATCTTATACCATTGTCATTAGATGAGAGTACAGTTTCTCCATTAATGTATTCATATTGAAATACATCGTAAGCTTTCATGTCCTCTCTAATCTTGATATAACTGTAGCCTTCTTTATCCTCCGCACATGCTGACAAATAATTAATACTCTCGGTTTCTTCTGTAGTCCAGTTAAGCTGAGGTCCAGTAGCTCCAGCAGCCAAGTCTAGCGCAGAGACTGCTAACTCTGTGCTGCAAGAGATCAAAGCATGATCTGCAACACCAGTAGAAAAAACATAAATCTCTTGTTGTTCTTTTTCTTCCACAACCAATGAAGGTTGATTGCTTAGTTGTGCATTACAATCTATGATGTCAGCAGCTATAGAATAGGTCTTAATGTCAATGTCTAAATCAAATCTAGCATTAAGATTATCTGTTGTAGTCGTCTCAAAAGTGGCGCTCTGCACTAACTCGTTACAAGGATTATAGACTTCTACTGCTAAATTTTCATTCTGAGGAAAGACTCCAGCCCACTGACCTTTTTCTGTAGTTATAAAATCATAAGCCAAAGAGCCATTATATACTCCTCTAGCAAAAGCTACTGGTGTATCCTCCTGTATCAAGACGCCTTCAGTATACACTGCAGGTAGATAATCTGCTACGATAAAATGATCTAAAATTGGACTTTGGATAGCAGTGCCATCTAAGGTTCCTAACTCTACCCAATAATTAAATACACGATGGAAGCCAAAAAGGGTTTGACCAGAATAAGCATCAATATTGATGTCTACTAGAGCATCTTCCTTCTTATGGACTGGACTACCATCTGCCCTGATATCAAGTAGATAAACTGCAGATGGTTGTAGCGCCACTAGTTCTCCAGTTCTCAAATGTCCAGCATTGGCTATACTCGCCAAGGAAGCTTCATCTTCTATGAGGAGATAATCTATATCTACAGACGCAACTACTTCATTACCATTAGAATCCAAAAACGAATCTTCGTAACTAATCTCTATTGGTTGCTCTGACTCTAATAAATTTGTACCAGATTGGAATTCTATAGAACTAAACTGTTGTAATACAGGTATCTCTATTTTATTAAGATCATCCTCTAGCAAGTAACTATAAGCCATGCCTATTAAGTGCTTATCCTTAGTGACTTCTATAAGTTGTCCTTCCTTAGCTGCTCGTTGGAGTTGAATAGAGAAAACTTGTCCAGAAACTGGTGTTTCTTGTCCATTGACATTTATACTATAACCAGAGAGTGCATCCGCCCCATCAAAGACCTGACCGATTAAACCCGTATCCTTCTCATCCTTGGGGGCTTCTATGATAATCTCTATGACTTCCTTGTTCTCATAATCTTTGTAGCAAGAGCTGCATATGCAGAGAATCAATGAGATAATGAACAAATGCTTCATAATGTGTTAGTTAGTCTTTATCAAGATAGCAAATCTATCTTGCATGTATAGATAAAGTAAGCGCTCTTAAAAACGCTGCAAGAGGACACAGATTTTTTCAAGAAAAAAGAAAAGAGCCTTGTATCACAAAATAAAAACAGAACTAGGCTACTTTATTAGCTAACGTTTTGAGCTACTTTCCATCAGAAAAATATTGACGATAAACCTTCTTTCTTGCTGCAAAAGCAAAATATAGTGCAGGATACATAAGCAGGGTAAATAGGAAATTTGTTGCTATGAAGCTTATATCATCAATTATCAATGAGCGGTTTTCTGAGACCTTCTTCACAATATGTCTATGCCTCCAATCAGAGAGTGGAAACGGCAGCTTGGTACCGACATCTACAAAGTAGGCCTGATTGTCATCTATCCCATCCTCTACTATATGACTCACCCATTCTGCTTTAATAGGCAAAGTAAATTGCAGTCGGACGATATCTCCTTTCTTAGAACCCGTAAATTCTAGAACATCCATTTTTCCTAGCTTGGGCTTAAGGGCCTCAAATAGATCTAGATCAAATCCTTCCATGACCTGCTGGTAATGACCATCTACTTCAGTTTGCAATCTTATTTTCATAGCTGAGATATAATTTTCTGCTTCAGTAAGTAATTACAAGACTTTTGACTGAATGTTTAGTTTAAAAGCATTTATCCACCTAAAAAACTAGGAAGTAAAATGCTATTTTGCTTAGGCAGCTAATTAATTAGAACTTATAATCAGAGGGATGTATTGGGTTCGTTTACTTTTTGTCACTTCATTTATCATGCAGGGTAGTGCCCTAGCACAGGTAGAGCTGTGTGATAATGGGATAGATGACGACAATGATAGCTTGATAGATCTCAATGATGATGACTGCTTCTGTCGTCTAACCAAGTCTACTTCTCTAATCCCCAATCCCACCTTCGAAGACCTAGACTGCTGCCCAGATGCTAAGAGTCAGCTCTACTGTGCCACCGATTGGATTCAAGCTTCTACGCCTACTACAGATTTAATTCATTTATGTGGCTGGTCTGGTATAGAAGAATACCCTCCTCCCATTCCTTTTCCTGATGGTGAAGGCGTCTTAGGATTTAGAGATGGTAGACAGAGTGGAAGTGATACCTTGGACGCCTACTGGAAAGAATATGCAGGGGCTTGCCTACTGAGTCCTATGCTCGCAGACTCATTCTATAGATTTAGATTTGACCTGGGTTTTGTAGATCCAGATATTTCACCTCCTATTAATGTGACCGTTTTTGGGACTACAAGTTGTGACTATCTACCGTTTAATACTGGTGACGCAGCCTTTGGTTGTCCTGCCAATAATCCGGAATGGAAAGAGCTAGGAGCTGTCTTTCTCTCTGGAGGCTCAGGCAATAGTTGGGTCAGAGCTTATGTAGATATCAATCCTGATCAAGACATACATGCCATTGCGATAGGTCCACCTTGTGAGCCCCTTTTCAGCTCTAACGTTATCTATTATTACTTTGATGACCTTCATCTCATAGACTTAGCATCTTTTGATTTGCAGATAGAGGAAAACCTACATCCCTGTGATGCCGCATTTACCTTGGCGGTTGCTGAGAATACTGATTTTGAGTATCAATGGTATCTAGAAGGGATAGCACTAGTGGAAGAAACCAACGCAAAACTTAAGCAAAACTATGGAGCAGGCTCTTATCAAGTAAGAATTCTCTCAGGCAGTTCTTGCAGAGTCTCCTCACCCTATAACTATAATATTCCTTCCTTCAATAGCTCAGATACCCTTAGAATCTGTCAAGAAGAAATCTACACTTTTGGCACACAATTGTTAGATAAAACTGGCTCTTACACAGAAACCTTTATTACCGAGGATAATTGCGATAGTACTGTCATGTTAGAATTAGAGGTAATCGGTTCTAGTTACGATACGGTAGAGATCACTCTTGCTCCTGGACAATCACTGGCTTATAAGGGGAGCAACTATTCAGAAGAAGGAGAATACAATGTAGTAATTCCTTCTTCATTGGGTTGCGATAGTATAGTACTCTTACTGCTTACCCAATATGAAGTATACATTCCCAATGTCTTTAGTCCTGATAATGATGGAGTGAATGATACCTTCAGACCTTATACAGATCCTGACGAACTGCGCTCATACGAAATGACTATATATGACAGATGGGGCAACCTTCTGTATAGGGGAAAAGAATGGAATGGGGCCAAAGTAGGACCAGACATCTACATGTATCACATCCAAGTGGAATTCATCCACGGAGAAAGAAGCAACTTCTATGGGTCAGTTATGAGGCTCTAATACCTCTTATCAAGTCAAAAAGGAAAAGTAGACCAGTTCTCAGGAAGTATTGAGTAGAATTCAGCCTTGATTGTATTCCATCTTTGTATTGTAATTATTCAAAATCAAAAAAATTATAATACGATGAAGAGATTTAGCATACCATCAAAAAACGAAGTATCAACTAAGAATCAAAGCATATTTGATAAGCTAAAAGCAGGTTTAGGATTCATTCCTAATCTTTATGCTTACTACGCAAAGAATGAAACTGCTCTAGAGGACTACTTGAATCTACAAAACCGAAACACTACCCTCTCCAAAAGAGAAAAGGAAGTCGTAAACTTAGTGGTCTCTCAGTTCAACGACTGCTACTACTGTCAGTCAGCACATACTGTTATAGCGGGTCTAAATGGCTACAATGAAGATCAAATTCTAGAACTCAGAAAAGGACAAGCCACTTTCGACCCAAAACTCAATAGCCTAGCAAAATTCACTCTAAATGTCGTTTCTAACAAAGGCAAACTTACCGAATCGGACAAAGAAGAATTCTTTAAGGCAGGCTACACTGAAGCCAATCTGATAGATGTAGTCATAAATATTGGAGACAAAACGATAAGCAACTACATCCATAACCTTGCAGATTTCAAAATCGATTTTCCATTAGCTGACAAGATCGAAGTAGCAGCTTAATTTCTAAACACAAAAAAAATCATCATGAAAAATATAAATTCAATTCTAACTATAGCAATTCTATCTCTATTCGCTCTAATCGGATGTGGAGATAATGAACTCGAAACAACAGTATTAGACCTTAATGTTAGTGGTCTGGAAAATCTAGGACCAGACTTTGCTTATGAAGGATGGATCATCGTAGACGGTGCTCCTGTCACTACAGGCATATTCAATGTAGATGATTCGGGCACACTTTCTTCTACAAGCTTCGAAGTTAATAAAGAAGCCGCTCAGACTGCTACTGCTTTTGTTTTGACTATAGAACCTAGTCCAGATCCAGACCCAGCTCCAAGTGACGTACACATTCTTGCAGGGGACTTAGATGGGGACTCAGGTTTCTTATCCGTAGAGCATGGCGCAGCAATAGGAACAGATTTTACCAGTGCTAATGGAGGATACATACTTGCTACACCTACTGACGGAGGCAGTGATACAGACGAAAGAAGTGGCGTTTGGTTTTTAGATCTTGCAGCTGGCCCTGCACCAGCCTTGGATCTACCAACATTGCCTGCTGGATGGATTTATGAAGGCTGGGCTGTCATAGATGGCACTCCTGTTTCTACAGGAAGATTCAGTGAAGTATCAGGTGCTGATGATGTAGATGGTTTTAGCGGCGATGCAGGAGGGCCTCCATTTCCTGGAGAAGACTTCTTAGTCAATGCTCCAGCTGGATTGAGTTTTCCTACAGACCTAGCAGGCAAGACAGTCGTCATCTCTGTGGAACCTGTACCAGACAATAGTCCTGCCCCATTCTTACTAAAGCCTTTAGTAGGTCAAGTACCTGCTACAGCTACAGATCATACCCTTTATGACCTAGGTAATAATGCAGTATCTACCAACCCCACTGGAAACGTAAACATAAATGAGTAATAATAACTAGGGGTAGGTGATCTATCCTACCCCTATAATTTATCACATTGCCAAACATACAATTATGAAAACTTACCATCTCGCTATATTCTTCTTTGCTACTATTGCAATGACCTCGTGTATTAAAGATGATTTTCTAGAGGATGAGGTCGACCCAGTATTACGCATCTCTAATCCCATAGATTCATTAGAACTTGATTCAGAGTATTTATTTCATAGTGTCTATCTTAATAATGTAGGGATAGAAGAAGATATAGAAGTCACTTGGAGTTCAACCAATCCTGAAGTAATCTCCGTAGATGACAATGGCTTAGCAACAGCACAAAGTCTGGGACAAGCAATTATAATTACCTCCACTACTGTAGACAATATTGAACTAGTGGATTCATTAACCATCAGTGTCGGACAGACCACTGTTACTACATCAGCACAAGTCATCACTGGCAATATTCAGACGACGACTTTCTATACACTTGAAGGTGGATTTGAATATAGAGAAACAGACTCAGGAGTACTACTCAGTATAGATGAAAACTACCGTGCCTCCAGTTCCCTACCTGGTCTCTACATTTATTTATCTAATAATCCCAATTCCATCGCTAACGCTTTTGAGATAGGAAAGGTGACTGTATTTAGTGGTGCACATGAGTACAATATTTCAGATGTAGGCCTTAGTGAATATAGCCACATCGTCTATTTCTGCAAGCCATTTAACGTAAAGGTCGGAGACGCCACTTTATAAAGTATTAAAGATTACAAAATGAAAAAGACATATTTCGTTATACTAGTTCTAGCAGTTACAACCAATGCATTAATTGCTGGAGGACCATGGCCACAGAAGAAGGGAATGGGATACTTTAAGCTTTCAGAATGGTGGACAGTATTTGACCAGCATTACACGGATAATGGACAGATAGATCCTAATGTAACGACAGGGATATTCAATACTTTCCTCTATGCAGAGTATGGTGTGAGTTCTAGATTTACAACTGTAGTGAACCTACCGTTATTGAGCAGAAACTACATGAATAACCTAAGATCATTTACAACTAATGAGATACTGGTTCAGGGAGAAGCACTAAACTCTATTGGAGATATAGATTTAGGCATTAAGTATGGCTTATCCCAACCAGGTGCAAAGATACCTGTTGCTGCTAGCATTACTTTTGGATTACCCACGGGTAATAGTTCTGGAGGCACGCAGAACAATCTACAAACCGGGGATGGAGAATTCAATCAACTCCTGCAACTAGATGCTGGAACAGGTTTTAAGATAGCTAAGAACGTACCTGCTTACGCCTCCGTATATACTGGTTTCAATAATAGAACAAACAACTTCTCAGATGAGGTAAGATATGGCGCAGAACTAGGTGTAGGACTTCTAAATTCTAAGCTTTGGATCAATACAAAACTGAATGTAGTAGAGTCATTGAAAAATGGAGCGACTGCTGAAACCGCTACAAGTACTAGCTTATTTGCTAACAATTCTGAGTTCACCAGTATCGCTCTGGAAGCCAATCTCTATGTATCAAAAAAGGTAGGCTTCTCAGCTAGTATAGCTGGAGCAGTAAGAGGAGAAATCATAGCCGCAGCTCCTTCGTACTCTGTGGGGGTCTTTCTAGACCTCAGCAAGTAGTCGAGGTATACCATTAGGCAGAGCCAATTATTTAATTCTGAATATGTACCTTAGAAAGGTCAAGTACCTCTGACCTAATCTAGCTACAAATGAAAGAAGACAAAATGAAGCAAATGAGCCCAAAGGAGCTCAAAGAGAAAATCAAAACCAATAAGATTCTGGCTTGGCTATTTGTCATTGTGATAATGGTGCAACTGATTGCTGTATTCTATCCTGATGGACAAGAAAATAGGTGGACTGAAAACATATTGCCATTCATCTGGATGCCTATCTGCTTTAAACTCTTTATGGAAGCGAAGAGTCTTACAGCAGAACTGGAAAGTAGATAGCTCTCTAGATTCTCTTCCAGCTAAAAGCTATATCTCTACTTTCAACTTGAGATTCAGTCTTCGAGAGGTTAAGAAATTAGGTATGGCGTACTGCTGATTACCTATTGTTTTGATCCAAATATTGGACCCTACATTAGAGATATCCATGAGATTAAATACTTCTAGGGAGACCCATGCATTCTTAAAGCGTCTCAGTGGATGCAATGGACTAGACAGTAATTTCTCTTTATTCCATAGCTGGTATGAGAAGCCAATATCTACCCTCTGATAGTCTTTGAATCGGAAGATATTTCTGCTCTCTATGTTGTTGCCCTTAATTCCAAAAGGCAAGCCACTACCAAAGGTCAAGTTAAGGTTCATCTTGAAGTCCTCATTACGTGGCAAGTAATCCTGAAAGAAGATAGATATATTAAATAACTGATCTGTAGGACGTGGGACATCTTTGACTGAGGTAAAAGTTGTATCTCCAAGTATGAAGATCTGATGATCTACCCCATTTAAACTTTCACGTGCTCTAAGAAAAGAGAGATTTACCCATGACTCTACTCCAGGCACAAATTCACCATTCACTCTGATGTCCATACCCGCCACATAGCCAGTAGCGTCATTCTCGCCAGAATACCGAATTCTTACATTGTCTATATCATAAGAGATGAGGTCAGACAGTTCCTTATAGTAGAGCTCTGTAATCAAACGAAACTTAGAGTTACTGACCTTCTTCCACAAGAAATCATAACTCATTCCTGCTACTACATGTATAGATTGCTGAGCTCGGATATTTTCATTAAGAGAACCATCTAATCTCCTTATTTCTCTATAGAAAGCTGGTTGTGCATACAAACCCCCTGACAACTTAAAGGTCACTTCCTTCTCCCAGTTTAACGGCTGATAGAACAACTGCACTCTTGGACTGATCAGCGTCTGTCCATTATAACTCCAGTGATGCCATCGGACTCCGCCTGTCAACTTCAGTTCATATCGATCTACAGCTTTGAGGCTATAACTATTTTGTATAAACCCTTGGATTCTGAATGAATTGATAACATTATCAGACTTGACTACTTCATTTAATCGAACCTCTTCATCATCAAAAGGCAAAGAGTAACCCGCCGAATCTATTCTCTCCCACTCGCTGAGTCTATCATCTATATTCTCTTGCTGATACTTCAGTCCCCACTGTACAAAGTTGTTGGTCCTATCTGAATCTCCTTGGAGTTCTATCCCCCCACGAAACTGAACATTAGCAATATTATTAGCTAATCTATTCCTAGCGTAAAGATGCTGTGTACCAGCTCCTAGTACGCCTACTTCATTCAGGGCTCCCTCTCCTTCTAGGTCTAGCTCCACCTGACTTAATCTGTAGAAGCCAAGTAGATCGAAGCTCTCTGTCTCGTAATTATCATAGTAGGAGGTTAGTAGTTTTAGGTAGAGCGGATTTTTATCTCTCTCAGGTAGATAAGTGACAGAAAGTCCTCCCATCGCATTTTCAAAACCATCCGACTCCTCGCCTTCAAAGGCTGTAGACAATTGGATAATCTGCGAGAACTGTCCTGTAGCTGTGACCCTTTCTTGTGGTCTAAAATTATACTGGCTTCTGTTATAATTACCGAGCAGTCCTACTTGTATATCCTTGGTCACATCATAGGTAATCCAAGATTGGATATCAGAGAAGTTAGGCGCATACTCGCCAGTCACATCTAGAGAGCCTAGAAGGTACTGTGTCGTTTTATATCGAGCTCCGACTAAATACCTCAGCTTATTATAGGCATTCGCTCCTATCTTTTTACTTCCTTCTACATGCGCTGAAGCGCCAAGAAAACTCACCGAAGCAGATGCACCAAAATCATCTGGTCGCTTATATCTTATATCCAAGACAGAAGACATCTTATCTCCATATCTAGATTCAAACCCCCCAGATGAAAAGGAGACATCTCTTATTAAATCTATGTTCGGAAAAGTTAGACCCTCTTGTTGATTGGATCTGATGAGTTGCGGTCTGAAGATTTCAAAGTCATTGACATAGACCAGATTTTCATCGTAGTTGCCACCTCTGACATTATACTGAGAACTCAGTTCTCCTCCTGTACCCCCAGAAGCCCCTAGGGCTATATGTGGTAAGATGCTTTCAAAGTTTCCACTAGCTGTCGGCAGTTTTTTGAACTCTGTAACCTCTTCACGGACCATCCCCACATCCTCTATCTTACTGTCTCTGATTACGATATCTAGATCAGATACCTCAGGGACTAGTTTGATATTGATATTACGCTTTACACCTGTTGGTAATGCTTTTACTCTGTACTCTGTTTCTTTGTACCCTATTCTACTGACGACTAGAGTGAGCTTTTCTCCAGCACTTACTTGCAGCGAGTACTCTCCATAAGCATTAGTTTCTGAGGAGATATTGGTGTCCTTTATATAGACAGTAGCAAACTCTACGATCTCCTTAGTATCCAAGTCTGAGACAACTCCAAATAGCGTAGCCTTATCTTGACTAGTCAGACTAGAGGCACTGATCATGATTATCAATGCAGAGTATAGAAAGGTCTTCAGCTTAGATATCAAAATTGCCTATTTCTATTTCTTTTAATCTCTGTATAGTCAAGGCAGGGTCTTCTGATTTAAAGACACTACTTCCAGCCACTAGCACATCTGCTCCTGCCTTCAAGATAGCTTCTGCGTTCTGCAGACCTACTCCACCATCTATCTCAATCTTTGTGTCTAGATTGCGCTCCACGATTTTCTTTCTGAGCTGCTGAATCTTATTGATAGTCCTATAGATAAATTTCTGGCCACCAAAACCAGGATTGACTGACATCAGGCAGACAAGGTCTAAGCCCTCTAGTAGGTCATCTAGTTGGTCTACATTGGTCTGTGGGTTCAGTGCAACACCTGCTTTTGCACCTTGTGCTTGTATATGGGTGATGAGTCGATGTGCATGCGCAGTTGCTTCTAGGTGAAAAGTGACCACATCTGCCCCGCATTCGATGAAGGAATCTACATACTTCTCTGGCTCCACTATCATAAGGTGTACATCTAGTGGCTTCTCGGACACCGATTTCATTTGCTTTACCAGCATCTGACCGAAAGAGATATTAGGAACAAAAACACCATCCATGACATCTACATGGACCCAATCAGCTTGCGACTTATTGAGCATGTCGAAATCCTTATTCAATGCGCCGTAATTAGCGGCTAAGATGGAGGGAGCAATTAAGTGAGCCATAGTAATATTTAAGAAGACAAAGCTAAAATAAATCTATGCTTATATAGCAAATTAGCTAATATGTTCTCTCTGTAATTCCTCAATGGAATAAAGCCTAAGCTAAAGCAGACTAAACCGCCTATCGTTTATATCGAAACGAGAAGCTTTTGAAAGTACTTTCTTTGGTTATTTCTATCAGTGATCTCAAGTATGTAGAGCTGGCTTGATGCATTCTGTAGCATTAATTGAGTCCTTGTTCTTTCAAATTCTATTCTATTGCCATTTAAGTCTCGTACTGAGAAGTCATAGTTTTCACTCTGAAAAGAAGCCTTGATTTGAAACTGTCCATTAGAGGGATTAGGGAAGACTACGTCAATATGTTCATCCACTTCACTTTCTGCTGTAGACGTAAACAATTTGCATTCTACACCAGATACAAATAACTCTCTGCCAGATGTGAGATCCTTACCCTCAAAAGCGGGATAATCAAGACCATATTTTTCACTTCTAAATGGTATAAGGACATCATACTCCCATACGACAGCACCAAAAGAATCTACTTCCAAAATAGGTCCTCCACCGACACTTATCAAGACGTGACCATTAGGAAGTACCTGAGTCCCAGAAATATAACCTGAGTAAAAATCTACCCTGGTCAGCTCATTATTAATAGAGTAATCACTTATCAATGGACTAAAAGCTGCAACAGAATCTATAGCATAGCTTCCATCTGCGGCCACCTCTGAATCGAAAATTTCTACAGAGGAATACCTATCATTAAAGCTGAAGTAGGGATTATTCAGATTGTTATTAAAGACTATCAATTTTCCTTTATGCTCCCCGTACTTTATCCAGTTGGGATTGTGCTGAAAGTATAAGGTTCTGTCCTCCTGAGTGCCTCTATGATAATTCTGAGGGTTACCCCATCTATAAAGGAAGTCCCCACCTTTATCATGTACACCTCCGGTATGACCTTGAGCTTCAAGAGTTGTCGTCGAATGGTCTATTATCCCTACCTCTCCTAACTTGCGCAAGCTTAAGGCAATTTGGTCTAGGTCGGAATTATAGTCGAAGCCATTAATCATAAAAGTTTCCGTGCCCCAATCAAAGTCAGCAATAGCATCTACATTGAGCAGCTGAGGATTCTCCTTAAGGCTGCCATAATTCGGTGCTTGCGGATTTCTTTCTTGTATCACATGATCGCAGATATTCCACTCCCACACGAAAGTGCCAGCCGTATCTATCTCTACTATAATATCACAAGTTTCTCGGTTGTCATCATTCGGATCGAATCCTATATTTTCAAAATACTCGGGCCCATAAGTTCTTCTAGCACCACATAAATAATGCCCATTCTCTAACTTTATGGTTTCATAATCTAGGAAGAAATTCGACTCATTTATTTCTACATCTACGACCAACTCACCATCCCAGTCAAATTCATAGATATGACTTTCAGAAGTAAAACGATCTCCTGTCAGATAGAACAAATTGCCATTCTCTAGTAGACGAATATGATGTCTGGGTCGGGGAATGTCCACCCATTCATTGATGACATAGCCACAATTATCTACTAGATACGCGGTGTAGATTATGCCATTGGCGTTAAAGTCTGACAAATAGAATAAGGTATAAGAATCATAAGCTGACTTTTCATGTTTAATAATACCGCCTTGACCTATGAGTTGACAAGTTGTTATGAAGAATAGAATTAGAAAATTGTAATTGAATTTCATACTAATGGAATTGAAAATGATAATTCTAAATTATAAAAAGGCTTATTCGGTTTTGGAAATGTACTTTAATTCTGGCGACACTTCTATACGATTGAGCTTCAAAAATACTTGTGCAGAGGTAAATACATCGCGTTCGCAATAGTGCCATATCCTGTCGATGTCATTATCTTCCCAATACACCTTACTCACTTGACTGCCATCTATATCCCCTTTAGGAGAAGGAATACCCAGGATAGCCGCCAGCAATCTCAATGAGGTATAATGTTTATAATCTCCAAAGCGCCAAAGTACCAAGGTGTCTAGTAGATGCTCTACCTGCCAAGGTTTCTTTCCTCCAATGTCCAACATCTTTGGCACTTTGAGAGCATGTATTACCATACGTCTGCAGAGGAACGGAATATCAAACTCCTTGATATTATGGCCTGATATAGCTTGCTGCTTAGGTTTATCGAAATGGGCTTGGAGCAGTTCTATAAAACTCAAGAGAATCTCTTTCTCACTGCCTTTGTAAAAGCTCTTCACTCTGAAGGCTTGTGGCTCTTTCTTACTGCCCTCGAAATAGCCAACGGAAATGCAGACCACCTTGGCAAATTCGGCGTAGATGCCAGCCTTTTTCGCAAAGAGGTCTTCACAGTCTTGTATAGCTAAGCTGGGATCTCTTGAAAGCTGCCTTGCTTTGATACTCCAGAGCTGCTGCATTTCGTCAGATAAGACTCTAAAATCAGAAACCATGGAGACTGTTTCGATATCCAAAAAGAGGATATCGGTGAGTCTTTTTCGGAAAGTGGGCATTTAGCTAGGGTTTACCATTAATGACGAAACGCTGATTTGTAATAGATTACACCTAAATTAAGGGTTATAACTTTTTTATCTTACCCTAATGGTGGATATTTGATTACAAAATCAGACTTATGAGTAAAAATAATTCCAGTTCTCTGTTCGGTATCATCCTCTTAGTAGCACTTTTAGGACTATCAGCATATCTATGGATGAACAATTCTAAACTAAAATCCGAATTGTCAAAAACACAATCAGAGTTCTTAGACCTAGAGAAGGTCAACACAGAGCTTGACTTCAACTACCAGGCAAAGCTAGAGGAATTAGAAGGTCTAAGAGGAGATAATACTGCTCTGAATACTAGAATAGATGCACAGAAATTAGAACTAGCAAAACAGAAAAAAAGAATCAGTGGTCTGATCTGGACAGAAAAAGAATTAGGCAAGGCCAGAAAAGAAATGGTCAATCTAAACCAGATGGCAGATCAATACATTGCCGAGATTACAAAGCTAAAATCTCAGAACCAAGAACTAACGTCACACAACCTTAAACTCTCTGAGGCCAATACTATACTCTCTGATGACCTTAATGTCAATAAGAAAAGAGTAGCAAGCCTTGATTCAGTGAAGAATATACTCGTCAGTCAGACAGAAGAACTCTCAGAAACAAATGAGACACTTTCCTCTAAAGTAGATATCGCTGAAGCGATCAAGATCAACTATATCGAAGTCAAAGGCTATGATGTCAGAGATAATGGAGAGGTCAAAGAAAAAAGTAGAGCAAAGAAGGTAGAAATGCTTAGAACTTGCTTCACTACAGAGACCAACCTAGTGACACCAGCTGGTGAGAAGGAGTTCTTTGTGAGATATACTAATCCAGCTGGAGAAGTACTATATGTAGAGGATTCAGGTTCAGGAACATTTACAGACAAAATAAATGGCGAGATGATTAGGTACACTATTTCAGGCGTCACTAATTATGACAATGAGGAAAAAACAGCATGCATGGATTGGACGCCTAACTTCAGTCTAGGTAAAGGCTTGTACAAAGTGGATATCTTCCAGCACGGCTTTGAAGTCGGCAAAGGATCATTCCAATTAAAATAAATATTTAGTGCTTTTAAAACTTATAAGTACCTCAGACGTTTTGTCTGGGGTACTTTTGTTTTGTATCTCTAGACCAGTATGATAATCTTATGAAGGGTTGGAAATTTAGTGCATATCTAAAACCAGAGGGTAACAATACCTTCGAGCAACTGCTTAAGTTATTCAAAGAACTATTGATACATACCTCTGGAGATGTCTCAGAGGCTCTATCGTGGCTCACAGACATAGATAGAGAGCATGGAATAACCACACCAGAGTATGGCATAGCGGACTTCATACAAGACCTCCAAGACAAAGGCTATATCTCTAAACCAGGTGGTCAGGGAGGACTAGGAGGTTCTAATCCTACGAAGAAGATGGAAGCCTCTCTCAGGAGACATGCCCTAGATGAAATCTTCGACCAACTCAAGAAATCTAAAAAAGGTAAGCATAATACAAGAGCGATAGGCCAAGGAGATGAATTCACCTCAGAGCTTAAGCCCTATGAATTTGGAGATAAGCTAGATAAGCTATCCATCTCTGAGTCTCTAAAGAATGCGCAGATCAATAATGGATTAGACGACTTCAAACTAACTCAAGATGACCTAGAAGTCCATGAGACCTTCTTTCAGACGCAGACCAGCACGGTCCTCATGATAGATATCTCTCACTCTATGATACTCTATGGAGAAGATCGTATTACACCTGCTAAGAAGGTTGCTTTGGCACTTGCTGAGATGATCACCACACGTTATCCCAAAGACAGTCTAGACATAATCGTCTTCGGCAATGATGCCTGGCAGATAGAAATCAAAGACCTACCCTATCTAGAAGTCGGTCCCTATCATACGAATACAGTCGCTGGACTAGAGCTAGCCATGAACATACTCAGAAGAAGAAAGAACCCCAACAAGCAGATCATGATGATCACGGATGGGAAACCAACCTGTATCAAGAAGGGTAATAAATATTATAAGAATGCCTTTGGCCTAGACAGGAAGATACTCAACAGAACTTTAGGTCTCTCCGCTAAGGCACGTAAGCTAGGCATACCTATCACCACCTTTATGATAGCCAGAGACCCTTGGCTAGTACAGTTCGTCGATAAGTTTACGAAGGCTAATAATGGCAAGGCATTTTACAGCTCTTTACAAGGGTTGGGAGAATTTATCTTCATGGATTACAAAGACAACAAGAGAAAGAAAAAGAAATAACTCCCAGTCATATGGGACCAATCAACAAGAGAAATATGGATATCAAGAAAATAAAGACCTTAGGAGACCTCAAAGCGTCTGGATACAAACCCAAAAGCATCAAGGAAGAAATCAGAGACAATCTAAAGGAAAGGATAACAGGAGGAGAAACGACATATGATGGCATTTTGGGTTTTAATGATACAGTGATACCCGATGTAGAAAGGGCCTTACTATCCAAGCATAACATCTTATTACTAGGCCTTAGAGGTCAAGCAAAAACACGTATCGCTCGCTTGACCAGTGGTCTACTGGATGACTATATTCCAGTGATTACGGGATCTGACCTCAATGATGATCCGCTAGCACCTTTGTCGACTTCGGCTTTAGACATCATTGCAGAACATGGAGATAAGACACCTATCAGTTGGATTCCTGCAGCAGAACGTTATGTAGAGAAATTAGCAACGCCTGATGTAAGCATCGCAGATCTCGTAGGAGATGTAGATCCGATAAAGGCGGCGACACTTAAGCTTCCTTATTCCGATCCTAGAGTTATCCATTACGGCCTGATTCCTAGAGCCCATCGTTCTATCTTTGTACTGAACGAGCTCCCTGATCTACAAGCTAGAATACAGGTAGCCCTTTTCAATATCCTTCAGGAAGGAGATATGCAAATCAGAGGTTTCAAGCTTCGCCTTCCTCTAGACATTCTTTTCATCTTCACAGCCAATCCAGAAGATTATACCAATAGAGGAAGTATTATTACCCCTCTAAAGGATAGAATAGAAAGCCAAATTCTAACGCATTATCCGCAGACACTGGATATCGCCATGCATATTACGGAGCAAGAGGCGAAAATCGATCCAGAACTCAAAGAGAAAATAACGGTCCCAGGCTTTATCAGAAACCTCCTAGAACGTATCGTCTTCGAGGCTAGAGAAAGTGATCTTATAGATGAAAAAAGTGGAGTCTCTGCACGTCTAAGTATATCCGCATTAGAAAACCTCTACAGTACTGCCGAAAGGAGAATGCTCAGAAATAAAGAGAAGTCAGGCACAGTAAGAATTTCAGATCTCTGGGGTATCATTCCTTCTATTACAGGTAAGGTAGAGCTGGTATATGAAGGAGAGCAAGAAGGTCCGTACAATGTAGCCCTCTTACTCATGGGTACAGCTATCCAGAAGCTGTTCTTAGAACATTTCCCTCATCCTGACAAGACAGCCAAGTTAGGAGATAAGGATATGTATGGAGAAGTGAGATCATGGTTTGCTTCAGGCAATGAAGTAGACATCATGAATGCAGCCTCCGAAAAAGATTACAAGAAGTTATTAGACTCAGTGCCTAGCTTAGATAAGATATTAAGCACAAGAAACTTAGTGGATGACGAGATCCATCTCATGAAGGAATTCTTTCTACATGGACTCGCAGAAACTGAGGTCATCAGCAAGAAGATTATGGACCGCAGCCTGAACTTCAGTGATCCTTTGGGCACAATGCTAGATGAGCTGAATAACTAGCCTGAATCCTATTGCTTTTTAACTTTTCGTTAGAAGAATGAACCATTGATAAGACAGACCTTTGTGGGTATGAGACAGAGTATTCTATTTATATCTTTATTATTCCTACTGACAGGCAGCATCACCGCTCAAGTGGCATCACCCAAGTCGGAGACATCAACTGCGGCAATCACTGAAGGTGCAGCAATGACTTTTGAAGCACCTCACATACATATAGGGGAGATTAAGCGAGGAGAAAAGAAGAATATGGAATTTCTCTTTACCAATACTGGGACTGAGGACCTGAAGATAGAAATCGTATCTGGCTGCGAATGCACTACTCTAGATTGGCCACGTAGTCCTATCAAACCTGGTGACACAGGAGTCATCACTGCTTTATTTGATAGTACAGAGAAAGAGAAATCAGAAACTGTAGAAATTGATATTAATCTCGAAAACCTAGATCCTAAGTCTGGGTACCCTATGTTTGAGAGAGTGACTTATACTTTTGATTTAGTGCAATAGCTCACTGCTAGTTACAATCGTAGCCCAAGTCAGTATACACCGTTCTTAAAGAATCAAAAGGCACGACCATACCATTGATGTCCGTATAGTTGACCCCATCCTCTTCACAGATGTCTATAGGCATATTATTCGGATGGGTGCATTCTAGGCAATTAGAACTGCAAGAACTAAGGCCTAATAATACAAGGAGGATAATGGAATTCTTAATGTTCATAGGAGCTATTTTTTTAATGAATTAATTGCTTTCCAAACCTACAAAATACAAATCAAAACCACCCTTTCCTCCAACTCTATTAGATGAAAAAACCAGCATGTCTTGAGAAGAGCTGACACCTTCTTCTATCAATATTGGTCTGAATTCATCCGCCTCAGAATTGATTACTGGACCCAAATTCTCAGCTGGAGTCCATGAGCCATTTACAAAAGTACTCGAGTATAAATCATAGCCTCCAAATCCACCTGCTCTATTAGAGGCAAAAACCATTTTATCACCAAATATTAAAGGGCACTTATCATCTGCACTGCTTGACAAGGTTTCATCCTTAAGAATCTCATGAGTAGATGTATCTAACAAGATTGATTCAGTATCTATGTTAGAATCGACCTCTGTATAATAGAAATCAAATCTGTCCTCTTCCCTATTAGAGCAGAAATAAATCCTAGATCTATCGGCATTGAAGCTGGGATACATATCATCAAAATCAGAATTCAAGTAGCTCACTTCAAGGGGTTCAGAGAATAAACTATCGGTGATATTGGAAATGAAATATATCTGTGCATCACCACTGATATCAGATGAATACATCAAAGTGAGATCACGAAGTCCATTTTCCACGATTAGATTAGGGCCATATTCATTCCCAGTAGTTCTAATCTTACCTACTCCTCTATTGATGATGTCATAATCATCTATTCTTGTGGACCAGTTGGCATAATTACTAGTTACCGTGAGTTCTTCCGTGTCTTTGACAAAGTTCACATTCATAGGCAAGAAGATGATGTCGAAATGATTCCCAAGGCTGATTCTATTGGTAGAAAAACAAAAGGGAATTAAATCACCAAGCGTAGGTGCTGTCGAGTTATAGTCATCATATTCAGTATTAAAATCTTCTAGATTAACTGGTATCATAGGTAGTGTGCCTTCGTCTGGGCCAGTCGAAAATAAGCCGCAGGAGGCACAGAAGAAAAAGCTAAAAAAGAATAGTGGAAGATTTTTGTTGACGCTACTTACACTTGAATCAGAACTTGTCATAATTGATATAATGATTGATTACAACTATAGTATCGCTGTACTTACTCTTTTCGTTGTATGGAGAAGGTAAATAAATTGACACAATTCTCATCAGTCGGGTTTATGATTTATCGGATTTTGGGATTTACATGATTTTTCATGACTCATTATATTTCTACTATTCCTGCCCCAAAGAGTTGAATAAACGACTCTAAGCTCCATAAAAACAACTATTACTAAAGCAAACTAAAAATCCAGTATCTTTAGAGTGAAAGATTAAAAAAAGGCGTAGTACCAGAATAAAGTTTACGTCCTAAGTATAACCAACTTCATTGGTGATGCCAAGAGAAATTACTATCTAGAATAAAATAAAAGATACCGCCATTAAATGAAGCCAACACTTCTATTTCTCAGTATTTTGCTCTTAAGTGAACTATCCTCTCAAAACAAGCAAGACTATGTATGGGTATTCGGAAGCAATACGAACACTTGGCATGAAGGAAATGATGGTTTTACTTTAGATTTTAATCAGCGACCTATGAAACTAGAAGAGAGAGCTGGAGACTTGGAATTTACCAGGGCCAATGCATCGATTTGTGACAAGTATGGGAATTTACTCATGTACACCAATGGTTGCGCCATAGCTAATGCAAATCATAAGATTATGCCGAATGGAGAAGGGATTAACTCAGGAGACTATTTTGATCAATGGCTTGATGGTGATTGTAGAAATGGATATCTAGTAAAGCAAGATCTTATGTTCTTACCAGATCCAGCAGATTCGTCAGGTTATTATTTGATTCATATCCCCATTGAACAGTATTGGGACCTTGAACCTGGATCTCCAACTTTTGGAGAAATTGAAAGAACAATGGAATATCTGAAATATTCTTATGTTGATATGAATCTAGACAACGACTTAGGTGATGTCACTATTAAAAATGAGGAGGTTTTTAAAAGCCGATTCTTATTCTCTCATACCACAGCCATAAGTCATTCAAATGGCATGGACTATTGGATACTTAAGCATGCGGATAGAGGAAACCGCCATTATAAGTTTCTACTAGATGAATCGGGAGTAAGTATTAGGGATAGTCAAGATATAGGTCTTATATATGGTGATGTAGGTGATCAAGGATCTGGCGATTCGAAGTTTTCTCCTGATGGTACAAAATATGTTTTTTTCAATTTTTGGGGAATAAGGTTGTATGATTTTGACCGAACCACAGGAGAGCTTTCCAACTTCAGACATTTGCCATGGACACGAGTAGAGAATAGTTGGGCTACTACAGTATCATTTAGTCCAAATTCCAGATTCATTTATCTGATGGATCAGTTCAGAATGTTTCAGTTGGATACCGAAGCTGAAAATCTAGAAGATGGATTAATATTGATAGATGAATGGGACGGAACTTTCAATCCCTTTCATACCACTTTCTATATTTCAGCTTTAGCACCTGATTGCAAAATCTATGTTAGACCTGGGAGTAGTTCAGATAGCTGGAGTATAATACATAATCCAGACGAGAAAGGGATGGCATGCAATTTTGTTCAAAACGACTTGAAGATGTTATATACCTCTGGTCTAGGCAATATTCCTTACTTCCCTCGTTTTAGAGTGGATGAAGAAGAGAAATGTGATAGTACTATAGATATGGTTGACGGATTACAGGTATTTTGGAGAAGGGACCTACTTGTCTACCCTAACCCAGTAACCGATTATGTAAAAATTAGTATTCCGTCTTCCGTTAATAATGGAACTGTATTTCTTATTAACTCTGACGGCAACTTATTGCATTCCACTGATTTCTATAACGAACAAGAAATAGAGCTTAACTTATCTGAAGTACCTGTTGGTAATTACTACTTAGAGCTTATACCGAGGTATAATTCCGAAAAAACTATTTACACGGCTAGTTTTGTTAAAGTAAATTAGTTTGCTTTAGCATTAAATTTTTATGTTAATGCCTCAAAAATCTTAAACAATCTTTTCCTTCACTATAAGTTATTTTCTTCGATATTCCATATATGAAAAAATTGCTTTATCTCACTTTTATTCTTTTGATCTCGCTTAGCTCTTTTGGACAGATAGGATTCCAAAATTCTGTAGCACTTAAGATCGATGAACCTAACCGTGCAAGAGCAATAATAGAGTATGACTCTTGCTACCTTTTGGGTGGTAAGTACTTTGATCAGTCATTGGGCAGATGGGAAATATTTTTTTCAAAATTTAACAAACAGGGCGAGCTAACTTGGTTAAAGACTTTAAAAAGTGACACTGCTAGTTCATTAATAGAGTCAAATTCTTTTCTAATGGATCATTCAGGATTTCTGATAGGAGCACTTCGTCCTGAATTTATAAAGTTTGTTGCATATAATTCGGAGTTAGATTCTGTGTTTGTAGATTTCAAAATTAGTACGGACAAATACAATTTTATTTGTCACAGATTCACAAACAACTCTCTAAAGGATACATTTTTTCTATCTGGTAGAAATAAAATCAGTACAGAAACTCAAGACATAATGCTTCTTCGTGTTACATCTACTGACACAACTTTTATAAGGACAAGAAATCAAAACCAAAGCAACAATAGATTAGAGGCCTCTTACTTAGACCGCGTATCTGACAACACCATCGTACTAGCTTGTATAGAACAAGAAGTTGTTGGGTCAGAGATTGTATATAGCACTTATTTGCTCCATTTTGATTCAGAGTTGAATCTTGTATATAATGGATGGCTTGAAAAACAGACTATCCCCGTTTCTGGAAACAACGGTCTATTTGTGGATAGTCAAGGGAATATAGTGGTAATTGGTTCTCATTACGATTTCTTTGGAAGCTTTACAAATTTTAATTGTTATCCTTCAATAGGCAAGTTTAATGCAAGCGGCGAAGTAGAATGGTATCGTAGCTTAGGCAACAACATCGAGAATAATAGCCAATATGGGAGCTGGGAGTCCGTGATCGAATCCAAAGAAAAGGATGGTTATATCTTGGTAGGTGGTCAAATAGATGAGACTGAATTCCAAGATAGTCTATTAGGAAGAGCAGCGATAGCCAAAGTAAGTTATGAGGGTGATAGTTTATGGATGAAGACTTATAGTTTCAGAACTCCAAGAGAGGATACAAGAGATGTATTCACAGATGTCATCTTATCTTCAGATGGTTATTATGTTGCATGTGGAGCATCTTATCAAAGAGTATTTCACCCAGAAGATGATCCATGGATTCAATCTCTAATAGTTAAAATGGATGCTGATGGAATCTATGACCCTGAAGGTACATCTATTATAAACCTTTCTGAAAGCAACAATGAAATAAACATTTTTCCCAACCCTACCTCTTCTAGATTGTATCTTACACAATCTACATCAAGAAAGTTAAGAGGGAAGGTAATGAATCAGAATGGCGTGGTGGTAGAAGAATTTATTTCTCCAGGGATTCACCATACTCATATATTAGATGTATCTAACTTCGTTTCTGGAGCTTATCATATTATAGCTTCTGATGAGAGTGGTAGATCTCATGTTAGAAAGTTTATTATTCAACATTAGTATTTCAGAGAACTACAAAACACTGTTTATATACTATGTTGCACAGTATTTTGACAAGCCAATTTCACCGTATTGCGTATCTAAAATTCATGACTCATCTAATTGTCAGCCTGTTAAAAAGGCTTTTTAATACGAATTTTCACTAAATACTAAACAACTTCAAATCAAATAAAATCATCTTAATCTTAAAAATGTTAAGTTTATAATACACTAAATATTTATTCATGGAAGGAATATTATACCTGACAGACGAGAATAACAAAAAGAGATTCATACAGATAGATATTGAAAAATATGGTGATGAATTTCTAGAGGACCTCATTGATGGTTTAGTCGCAGAATCTAGAAAAAACGAAGAGTCAATCCCTTTTGACCAGGCTATGGAAGAACTGAAAAGAGCGGGAAAGCTAGATGAATAAATACAAAGTTCAATTTAAGAGGTCAGCACTCAAAAAACTCCATAAGCTATCTAATAAGGAAGTCATCAAAATCACCAATTTAATAAAAGAATTGTCAAACGAACCGCGTCCTACAGGTTGCAAAAAACTTAAAGGATATAGCAATTTCTGGCGAATCAGATCTGGTAACTTCAGAATCATCTACAGTATACTGAATGAGGTGTTGATAGTAGAGATTCTTGAGATTGTAGACAGAAAGAATGCTTATTAAACTATGGTCTAATCATTCTATATCTAGCTCAAATGCTATATTAAATAACCTATATAAGCCAACCCTACCCTAATCATTAATCTTAAGAACCTCTAAAAAGGCCTTTTGTGGAACTTGGACTGAGCCTATCTGACGCATCTTCTTCTTTCCTTTCTTCTGCTTTTCTAGGAGCTTTCGCTTACGGGTGATATCTCCACCATAACACTTAGCCGTTACATCCTTTCTCATTGCAGAGATCGTTTCTCTGGCTATGACTTTCTGGCCTATGGCCGCTTGGATGGCAATGACGAATTGCTGTTTCGGTAAGAGTTCTTTTAGTTTCTTGCAGATTCTTCTACCAAAAGGATCAGACTTGGATCTATGGACTAAGGCAGACATGGCATCTACATTGTCACCATTCAGCTTGATATCTAGTTTTACAAGATCGGCCGCTCTATAATCTATCGGTGCATAATCAAAAGAAGCATAGCCCTTAGAAATGGACTTTAACTTATCATAGAAATCAAAAACGATTTCTGCTAATGGTAATTCGAAAGTCAACTCTATTCTTTCTGTGGTCAAGTAGTGCTGCTTCGTTAAGGTTCCTCTCTTATCCATGCAGAGGTTCATGATAGAACCGATGAACTCTGGCTTAGAAATTATCTGAGCTCTAATGAACGGCTCCTCTACTCTATCGATGAAAGTAGGATCAGGCAGATCATTAGGCGTATTGATTATTAGTTCTTCTTGTTTCTTGGTATAGGCGAAGTAGGATACGTTAGGGACTGTAGTGATGACTTCTTGATTGAATTCTCGACTTAGTCTCTCTTGTACTATCTCCAAGTGGAGCATCCCCAAGAAACCTACTCTAAATCCAAACCCTAAGGCTGCAGAGGATTCTGGCTCATAGACGAGAGCAGCATCATTCAACTGTAGCTTTTCGAGACTGTCTCTTAGATCTTCAAAATCATCATTGTCTATAGGATAGAGTCCTGCGAAGACCATCGGCTTTACTTCTTCAAAACCTTTGATGCCTTCTTCACAAGGATGTGCAACTGTTGTAATTGTATCCCCTACTTTAATTTCCTTACTCTCCTTAATACCAGTGATAATGTAGCCCACATTTCCTGCACGTAAAGTCTTACGCGGCTCCATATCTAACTTCAGGATACCAACTTCATCGGCATTATATTCTTTACCCGTATTGACGAAACGAACTTTATCGCCTTTGTTCAGTGTCCCATTGACGATCTTGAAATAAGCGATCACCCCTCTAAAAGAGTTAAACAAAGAATCAAAGATCAAAGCTTGCAATGGCAGACTAGAATCTCCTTTAGGAGCCGGTATTCTTTCGACGATAGCACTCAGTACATTCGCAACACCTACACCTGTCTTCCCACTCGCATGAATGATATCTTCCAGCTCCACCCCTAACAGATCGATAATCTGATCAGACACTTCCTCTATCATGGCACTTTCCATATCAACTTTATTCAATACGGGTATGATTTCTAGATCATGCTCTAGCGCTAGGTATAGATTTGATATTGTCTGTGCTTGTATTCCTTGGCTGGCATCTACTAGGAGCAATGCCCCTTCGCAGGCTGCTATAGATCTGGAGACCTCATAAGAGAAATCTACGTGACCGGGAGTATCGATTAGGTTCAAGGTGTACTCCTTATCATCAGTATGCTTATAGTTCAACTGTATAGCATGACTTTTGATCGTGATACCACGTTCTCTCTCTAGATCCATATCGTCTAGAGCCTGATCCTGCATATCTCTCTCAGCGATGGTAGAACAAAATTCTAACAATCTATCCGAAAGCGTACTTTTGCCGTGGTCAATATGAGCTATTACACTAAAGTTCCTAATCTCCTTCATAAGCCTGCAAAGATAACCTATTTACTAGTTCATAACTCGTTAGACAAACACAGATTTCTGTTTAATTTCGTTGTAACTATAGCTTTCAGCTATTCTTAGCTTAATATTCAAACATAAGACTCATGAGACAGAGCATATTTTCATTTTTAGCCTTGATACTGCTTTTTACGGCTTGTAGTGATTCTACTGAGCTACCTATCGTAGAAGAACCCAAGGATACAGACCCGATGTCTGAAAATAGCCAGCCTATTGATGTCTTCTCTAGACTCTACATACAACAGAATCTAGATGGGGCAAATAGCTTTGAGCTTGTCATAGAAAATACTGAAGCTATAGAATGTCTAGAAGATATCCGTGCTGACTGGAAAGATGGGGCTGATGGCTTAGAGTTAATTGTAGATTACGTCAATGATCCAGGTTGTACTCAGGGCGAAGAATTAGGAAGCCTAGCGATCAGCTTAGCTATTATAGAAAGTGAAATTGAGGTAGACCTCACTATAGAAGAACAGACGAATACTCTGAAAGTAAATAAGACAGAAGAAGCTATAGAATTCAAGTTCAGGACTATGGACAAGATCTCCATGGCACAAACCAAAATGAATAGAATCCCAGAAGAGCTTGCTTGGGGCTACGCTAATCTGACAAATACAGAATGCCGTGATATTCAAGCCTCTTACAATCAACTGATGGGTATTCCAGCAGATCAAATTACAGAGCACAGCTTTGAAGAAGGCGAATATGGCTACTTTACTATTGGGGATCTCAATGTTGTGATCGGCATGGAAAACCAAACTGATGACTACGGTCAGTCTATGCTACTAGATTTATCAAGAGATGGATCTTGGAGAATGCTGGAAGAGTTGCTATCTGGAATGGTTACGGGCTGTCCTGATCTCAAATACTTCTTCCAAAATGCTGAAGGAGAAATTCTGGCCAACTAGAGCTCGAAGATAAAACCGTTCTCTTTTACCTCTTCATACTTTACTGCATCAAAGGAATAAAGTTTCGCAGGTCTATGAGAGACGCCTGTCTGTAACTCATGGAGGGTATTCAGGATATTCATACTGATGATTTTCTTCCTGAAATTCCGCTTATCGAGGTCTTGCTCTAGGATAGCTTCATAGAGCTTCTGTAGTTCTGTAAGTGTGAATTTCTCTGGCAGTAATTCAAAACCAATAGGTCTCAGCTTGATATCTTGCTTGAGTCGATCAAGACAAGTCACCATTATCTCAAAGTGATCAAAAGCCAGGCTTTCGATTTCTCGGACTTCTTTCCATTCTACTTTCTCAGCAAAAGATGCAGCTTCAATATCTACCTTTTCGATATTGACCAGAGAGTAATAAGCAATGGTAATGACCCGACCACTGGGGTGCCTATCCACTTTACCAAAAGTGAATACCTGATCAAGGTAGACATCTTTGACACCAGTAAGTTCTTCTAGGACTCTGATGGCCGCCGTATCTAGATTTTCATCTATGCTTACCCTATCTCCAGGCAAGGCCCAATACCCTGCAAAAGGCTCTTCCCTACGCTTAATGAGTAGAACCTTAAGTACATCACCATCAAATCCGAAGATGATATTATCTACAGAGAAGAAAGTTGTATCCGTATTTTCTTTCTGAAAAGGCATTCAGAACTATTAGATTTGGGACAAATATAGCAGAATATGGACATAAATCTTATTAGTGACACAGTGACCAAGCCAAGCGCAGAAATGCGTCAGGCGATGGCCAATGCAGCCGTCGGAGATGATGTTTTTGGGGAAGATCCTACGGTGAATAAACTGCAGGAGAGATTGGCAGAAATGTTTGGAATGGAGGCAGGACTTTTTTGTCCTTCAGGAACTATGACTAACCAGATAGCCATTAAAGTCCATACCTCTCCTCTAGATGAACTCATCTGTGACTACACCTCTCATGTCTATCAATACGAGACCGCAGGTTATGCGTTCAACTCGAATATCGGCATCAATTTATTGCATGGTGATTACGGAAAGATAACCTCAGAAGACATAGTAAAAGCAATCAAACCTAGATACGATTGGCTACCTATCTCCAAACTAGTCGTCGTAGAAAACAGCACTAACAAAGGTGGCGGCAACTACTACACCTTGGCTGAACTACAAGCACTATCTGAGACCTGCAAAAAGCATCAACTCAAATACCACTTAGATGGGGCAAGACTATTTAACGTATTAGTAGAAACCGGTGACTCCACTCAAGCTATCGGTGGAGCCTTTGACAGTATCTCTATCTGTCTCTCCAAGGGACTAGGCGCTCCTGTCGGCTCTGTATTACTAGGTACTCAAGAGTTTATTACTCAAGCCCGACGATTCAGAAAAGTCATGGGTGGCGGCATGAGACAGGCAGGCATTATCGCCGCAGGCTGTCTATATGCCTTAGAACATAACATCTCTCGCCTGAAAGTAGATAACGATAGAGCAAAAGAAATAGGGACTTGGCTAGAGAACCTGCCTTATGTCGCTGGTGTCAATCCAGTCAAGACCAACATCCTCATCTTTACCTTAAAAGAAGCTTTGGCCTCAGACTTTGTAGCACTACTTGCCGAGCATAAGATAGTAGCATCTGCATTTGGAGAACGACAAGTAAGATTTGTCACCCACATGGATTTTACAGAAACAATGATGGTAAGATTAAAAGAAGTCCTAGAGCAAGAGTTACCTAGTCGTCTGACTTAGACTCTCGATTATTGATTTCATCTCTGATCTTAGCCGCTCTTTCATAGTCTTCATTTTCGAGAACATCATCCAGCATTTTCTTTAATGCCTTTAGAGAGTATTGATCAAAAGAATCTGGATTGACCTCTTCAGCGATGATACTGCCTTTGACCTCATCATCAGAATCATCGAGGACTACCCCAGCCTGCTCCATTATAAAATCAAAAGTGTAGATCGGACTCTTAAATCTTACAGCCATCGCAATGGCATCAGAAGTTCGAGAATCTATGACGAATTCTTGGCCATCCCTTTCACAAACCAGCTGAGCATAGAATATGCCATCCAGTAAGTTATTAATGACCACCTCCTTTAGATCCACCTCAAAGGTGTCCAAGGTGTTCTTGAATAAATCATGAGTCAGCGGACGATTAGGTATCATGCGCTCCATAGCTACCGCAATAGCCTGAGCTTCAAACCCTCCAATGACTATAGGCAATCGTCTGTTTCCGGAAGTCTCTCCCAGAACTACAGCATAATTATGAGATTGGGTGACACTATGAGAAAGTGCAACTATTTCAAGATCAATTTTCTTCATCCATATTCTTAATAAGCCCCTCTTTTCTGAAAATAATTACACAAATCACATACTTAAGGGCTATCTACGATAGAATTGTAGCAAATATAGATTTTTTTATATACGTTGAACTCATACATTTATACTATGGATAGTAGCAGACTAGATAAACTGAAGAATTTTTTGGAATCAAGCCCTAATGATAGTTTTCTACTCTTTGCCGTAGCCAAGGAATATGAGACCCTGGGCCAACTAGATCAGGCCCTAAAATTCTATAGAGACCTAAAGGAGAAAGACCCAGAATACATAGGCCTTTACTACCACCTAGCCATGCTCTATGAAAAGATCCAAGAAGATATGCTGGCCTTAGACACTTA
>CAKZVK010000140.1 GCA_937921825.1 uncultured Saprospiraceae bacterium | reverse complement strand
TTTCCAAAGAGTGCTGTACACAGTACCAACATTGCGATTATTATTCCTGACTGTTTCATAATACTTAAAGTTTTAAGTGATTGAAAAATTATTGGTGTTACCCAATTGATTACAATTCAAAGTTCAGCGAGATACCCATCCAATGAATCGCAGAATGAGTAAGTGTAGAGGAAGAGTGAGAAAGTGGGGCAGATGAGTTTGGAAGCTTAAGTTTAAATCTGTACTTAAGGTTCGTACTACACTGCCATGCTTACCTTTTCATTTTTTTCATTGATAAAAAAACGAAACAAAAAAATCTAGCCCAATGAAACTCTCTCCGTTCGAACAGTAATTGGGCAGCCTCTCCGCCACCTAATCTAACTTGTACTCATACTTACTCTCGCTATTTGAAGTTTATCAAATTCGGATAATGATAAGAGTAGTGGCGACGAAGGAGCTATTATTATTTATTGTTATAAGCCGGCATTCACCTCGCTATTACTAATGATTTTTGTTTAGAATCTTTAGCCTTTCTAATCACTTTCTTTTTGGCTTTCTTTACCAATTTGATTTCAAATTCTATGTTAAACAAATTTTGAAGTTGGGCTAATTTCATCAAATTGATTGTTTTCGTACCCCTGAATAATTGAGTTATGTAACTTGGTGATGTATCTAAAAGATTTGCGAGTTCTTTCTTACTCATTTCTCTATTTGCCATTTCATCCTCAATGATTGACAAAAATTTGAACATCAGTATTTTTGAATCGTGTTCAGCTTTATCTTCAAGATTTGAGAATTGTAATGCCTTCTTAAATTCATTCTTCAATTTCGTATTCATAAGTTGAAATTTTATCAATTAACGATCTTATAGGTTTATTGTTGGCTTGAGACTTTTTAGATCCTAGAAGTTACAACAGACAATAATAAGAACAGCCCTAGGAGAGACTATAGACATTTATAGTCAATGGGCTGGTTTAGTGTAGAGCATCTTTTAGCTTGAGCCTTGTCTGGCTCGATTTAGATTATGGAGCTGTCTTTTTAGATGAGCTCTGGAGTCGCTTCTTTTATCTTATTCAAGTTTGGTGCCTTTTCAACAAAAGTTTCTAGAACCTTAAAGAAATTTAAGATGTCTTGCTTCGTGTTATTTGCATTAATAGTTACAAATCGTACAAAAGTATCACCAAGGAAAGAACCAAAGCCTACAACCGTAATTTGATGCTCATATAAGGCTGTGCAAAGCGCCATTGGGTCGATGTTCTTAAAGTTGAAGCAAATAGAAATGGAATCATCGAAGCTATATAGCTTATAGTCGGGATTACTTCTAATATACTCAAGCGCAACATCTGCTAATGCGAATTGATGGTCAATGATTTGCTTTAACCCTATAGTTCCTATAGACTTCCATAGCGTCCAGAACTTTAGGGCATCATTTCTTCTTCCACATTGGAATGATGTTTTGCCCAAATTGAAATCGTCACCGTCTGTTTGGTAGAGATAATCTGCTTCATTATTGAAAGAATAATGCAACTGCTTTTTGTCCTTCACTAATAGGATAGAACACGTTAAAGGAGTCCCTAGCATTTTGTGGGCATTGTAGCTGAATGAATTAGATCTTTCCACTCCTGCAATCAGGTGTTTGTATTTACTGCTGAAAATTACACTACCACAGTAGGCTCCATCTACGTGCAACCAAATGTTGTATTTTTCAGTGATGTCTGCGATTTTATCCACTGGATCAAAGGCGCCCAGAACTGTTGTTCCTGCGGTAGCATTGACATACGTAGGGATAAGTCCATCGTTAAGATCTTCTTTGATCTGGGCTTCTAATTTTTCAGGAATCATTCTCCCTTTAGAATCTGCTTCTATGTACCGAATGTTGTCTCTGCCGATTCCAGCAAAACTTGCATTCTTTGAATTAGAGTAATGAGATTCTTTTGAGGTGTAGATGACGAGTTGTTTAGACATACCTGCTGATTTGCAATCAGGATCTTTAGCATCACGAGCCATAACTAGAGCCATGTAATTACTCATAGAGCCTCCTGTTGGGAACGTGCCATTACTTTCAGGACCATAACCCACCATTTCACAAGATTGTCTAATGATTTCTTGCTCTATGCCAACTTGAGGTCCTGCAACTTTATAGGTATACATACTATTGTTGAGCATAACGGCTAAGAGGTCACCTAGGATAGCTTTGCTTTGTCTTCCTCCAAAAAGTTGATTGAAGAATAAGTTTGTTGCAGTTTTAGGCGTAGTTACTAGGACGTCGCGCAGTAACGATTTAAAATCTCCATCTACCATAGCTGAATCATTCAGCGATAGATCGATAGAGTCGTAGAGCTTATCTGAATCTATTCGTTCAGCGACTGGGTTGCTCTTTTCTTCGTTTAATAGAACTTCTACGAGTTCATTGAATAGAGCTAAATCACTAGTTATATCTGACATATATTTTTTTTGTTTAGAATTTTTCTGCAAGTGGAGCAGTACTGTAGACCATATCCTTGTTTACAAATTTCTTTGTTACTTCATCGAATACGTTACAGCTACGAATAGGCTTCGCATAGAGATGAAGGGTTAGGCTTCTTTTGTTGGATAGGTTTTCTAAACGATGAAATCCCATAAAATCTATCATATATGTAATGTCGTTAGACTTTGATATAATGGTCTTTATAGCGGTTAGATTGCCTGATGGATCTTCAGTATATAGGGTCTCTCTAAATTTTCCATCAATTACTACCACCCAACATTCTTCACCACCATGGTCATGTATGGGAGTGATTTGTTTTGCGTTCCAACAAAGAAGAATTAATTCGAATTTGTCATTTTCGGCGAGGCAATTTCTTGTGTAAGAATTGTCACACCAGGAACTTTGCCTGTCAAAATAATTGTTTGGAAATTTCACAGAACGGATAAGCTGATTGTACTTAGATTGTTCTCCTGTGTTGAGAGCCGTAATTAAAGCGTCTAGAGTCTGAATATCTGCTGGTGAGTCTTTACTGGAATCTGTAGGGATAATCGTTATATTTCGTGAATGCATAAACTCAAGGTGCATCCCCAAATTCCGCCAACATAATGATATGAATTATCATTATGTAGGTCTAAAACAGATATTCAACAGATAAGTTCCCAGATTTGCCATTATTCGTATTCTTTTAAGCACTTCCCATAATCTCAATATTACTTTGCTTTAATGTTTGAGACATTTTACATCAAGGAAGTGGTGAAGGCACCAGAGAAGCACTTATACCCAGTGTGGAATCGACTTGCGACGGATACGAGCAAGATTCGAGGAATGTAAGTTAGCACTGTATCCCAAGAAAACGAAACTCGTATACTGTGCAAGAAAGGGTAGGAACAAGAAGCGAAAAGTGAAACACAAAGAGTTTGACTTTCTTGGTTACACGTTCCGCACCCGCACAGTCCAGACAAAGGATGGAAAGTTGATCAAGGGATTCAGTCCTGCAATCAGCAAGAAGTCTATGATGAAGATAGCGAATGAATGTTTTCGCTTAAAGATTCATAGGTGGACTCATATGGGCATCCATCAACTGTCAAAGATTCGTTGCTCGGATGCTTACAAAGATTCTAGCCCCTAAAATCAGAGGCTGGATTTATTACTACGGACGGTTCAACAAATCAAGCTTGGTCAAAGTCTTCAAGATTCAGAACTGGAGACTTTCCAAATGGGTATTTAATAAGTACAAGCGTTTCAAGAAGAGAAAGTCTTGTAGTATGCCAGAAAATGGATGAGAGTAACGGCAGTTGACTACAGCTACATCTTTCCCCAATGGCAACATGGCTTTACTCATTAGGTCTGACTATGAAGAGCCGTGTGAGCTGAGAGGTTCAACCACGGTTCTGTGAGAGGTTTAGGGGTGAGAGTCCCCTTTACCTACTCGATATTTATATCTTCATTTTATCATTAAAAGCCTTCGCTTTATCGGTTTTTAAAAATTCAAGCCTAGGTGTAATAATGGATATCTCATTAATTATCTTATTGTTTTTTAATCGGTCCAATTGCTCAGTATTTAGAGTCCATTTCGTTATATCGCTGGTCAATTTTTCAACGATTCCGTGATTTAAAACTAAATATTCAAAGTCCGCGTTTGCAAAGTGACTTGAATTTAAGTAATTAAATGAATAAAGTCGTTTTATGAAACCTTCACGAATTCCTACCGAGTGAAAAGTCCAAGCGTGGTGAATTTCATTTACTTCTACCCCTGTGGAGAATGGGCCTTTCTTCATTTTTCTTTCGGTAAAAGAGTCATAATTCGCTGGTAATTTTGTGATAAAACCATATTCGAATTCATAACCGTCAATCAATTGTTCAGCTATTTGTTCTATAGACTTCTGGTTTAAAAAATCACTTGAAATCTGTATACAGATATCAATCTTTGAGGTTTTAGGTTTTTCAGTATAATTTAGCATTGGATTGCTAATTGTAAAATATGTGTTGGTTTTGTCTGAATCAAACCCTACAAAGTTGTAAACAATTTCTTTTTGGTTTTTCAATGCCTTTTTAAATCCATTAAGAGTCTTATTCGAATTTTTATAATTTATATCGAAATCAGTGGCTGGCAAATCAGTTCTCTGGGTTATTGAATCTATTGTAGTGAGAATACAGTTTTCCATATCAAATAGCTCCGCACTTTGGCTGTCTGTTATTTTGAAAAGCTTGATTATCCAGTTTTCGGATCTATTTCTTTTGAAAATGTTCATTTTGCTTGTTGCTAACGTCTGAGCGATATGCATCGTCTACGTCCACTTACCCCTAAATCTAAGGATTATTTAGGAAACTTAAGTTACCCGTTTAGTATTCACCGAAGAAGGGAACAGAGACGTATATGATGTCATGATCGCATGTTATATCATGTATACAACTGAAGCTATAAAAGAGGACTGATCTTTATTACTTTGGATTAAAGATGCCAAAAGCATCCGTTTGTGTTTGAACGGTAGTAACTATTTGCCAGCCAAGAACAAGGCTCTGAGTTCGCCAGCTTTAGCGGTATCGCTTATGTTCACGGTAGAATTTATTATTTATAGCACTTATATGTATAGGGGTGAGTATCGAATATTATTGTCTTACAAGTGTTAAAGTTCATATTCTGTATGGATTTTGAGGCCTTCATAGTAGTTTGTTTATTGCTATCGTTTGATGTAAGCAATATCAGCTTTACACCTTTTCAAGTTACCTAATTTTCCAACCCCAATTGAAACACATAGTGAAAATTAGAATTTATAATAGTGAAGTATAACATTTTATTTTGGCTTATAAACTTATTCTATGTCTCCCCTTTGATAGCAACTACTTTAGGTGCTGGTCCAAGGGTGGAATCGTCATATGACGAACTAGAAGACTATGGGTCTAATTGTTATACAACCTATTTGGGTGACAACTCAGCAGATAGTCTAGAGAGGGATAATTTGAATTTCCTTGCGTTCCTAACTGATTCTCTGGGTGAAAATCAAAAGTCAGAGAATTTGCAAGTTGCTACTGCCACGCTGGTCTTACAAAAGACGGTAGATAACACAATGCCTAGTCCTGGCGAGCCATTTAACTATACACTTGATATGGCCTGCAACAGTACTTCTAGAGACTGTGAGTCGACTATGGTCGTAGATTGCCTAGATCCAGATTTGGTATTCATTGACTTGAGTGACCCACTTCCTGATGGTGTTAGCAGTGCGGAGTACGATCCAGCTACTCACTGTGTAACTATTCTCTTTGACGCGAGCAATTGTATGAGTTGTTCCCCAGATGGCATCAATACTGACGAGGATGACTTTGCACAAGGATCTACTGTTCAGATACTTATTCAGGTTATGTTTCCGCTAGGGACCTTTGATGGCACCACAGCAGAGAATACAATAATAGGAACCTCTGATAATGCCGGCAATCCTACAGCTTCATCTAATACTTCGACAGCGCAAGGCGGTACTCCCGGACAAACTGGCTGCAATGCTATACCTTCGTATGCCAATGTTTCAGGCTCCCATCTAGTACCAGGTGGACAGTGGGAAAGTAGAGTTCGAGCTACGAATCTAAGCCCCAATGATATATCCGATTATGTTATTACCACCACAGTACCTGATGAAATAACCTTCACACATATAATAGGACCTGACCTTAACAGTGGTCTTTGTACGAACATAGATGTTTATTACGAACGATCAGACATGCCTGGGACTTGGGTATTTCATAAGACTATAGATAGTTGCTCTGAAGAAGAAATAACTGCGGCTGACTTAGGACTGCCTGCTGGTGTAGAGCCTACTGCCTTTCAGTTCGATTATGGAACCCTAGAAGGAGATGGTTCATGGAATCCTGATACCTGGACAAACATTCATGAAAATGAGATTCGAATATTTGGTTTAGTGGATAGTAATATTCCTGTGGGAACGCCTATCAGCTACTGCAATACTGTGGAAGGATCAGTAGGAGGTGTAGATTGTTTTGACTCTATCTGTGATTTTGATGATGTAGATGATGGCAATGATGTTGTCCAAGGGAGCAAAAAAATCTTCGATGACGATTTTGGTTTTCAGATTGGCGATACTTACACGGTAGGTTTGACCTACACAAATCCTGTAGTCATGCTTTCTGACATAGAGGGCGCTTATATGTTGGATGTGCTACCACACTGTATGGAGTATGTGCCTGGTTCATGGGAGATAGCCTGGGGAGAGGAAAATATCGACAATCAAGTTCCTGTAGTAAATACTGGCAATATGCCAGATGGTAGAGAATATATTGAATTCGTGTGGGATGAGACCTTAGGTAATAATTTTATCATTCCAGGCACGGGACAATGGACTTCATTTCAGGTAAGATTCGATGTGATGGTGACTGGATCTTGCTCTGCGGGGATTTATCAAAACGAATATTATTTCGGAACCACAGGGAATGATCCATCTACAAATTGTGCAGGTGACATTCCTATTACCAATCTGCAAGACTATGCCAATGCTGCCACTTATGTAACAAATGGAGAACTATGCCTTGACCTTGAAGAAGTAGAGATAGTTCTCCCTCCAGGTTCTGCTGGACTCGACTCCCATAAGTCTACAAAAGGTGCTTTGGATACTGATTATAATCTGTTTCCTGATGTAGGCCAGACTTATGCTGGAAGTGATTTAGACTACAGAATATGTCTAGATAATCCTAACTCAGTTCCTGTAGATGATATAGTGATCATTGACATATTTCCACATCTAGGAGATACAGAGATACTTAGTCCAGATGTTCCAAGGGGATCTGAATGGGCTCCCTTCTTGACTGCACCTATAAGCGTGCCGACAGGTTTTACAGTGGAGTATACCACCGTGGCTAATCCTTGTCGTGACGAGATGGCTGGACCTTCTGATCCACTTCCCTTTCCGACTGGATGTGCACCAGCTAACTGGTCTACCTCAGCTCCTGCAGATCTTACTACAGTTACAGGAATCCGTATAGACTACGGTAGCACGACAATTAACCAAGGTGAACAATTCTGTTTGGAATGGAGTATGACCGTTCCAGAAGATGCTCCCCTTAATTCTACTGCCTTTAATTCATTTGCTTTTTTAGTCTCAAATGCTAACACAGGTGCACCACTTTTGCCTTCAGAACCAATCAAAGTAGGTACAGATATAGTGCCTCCGCCATGTGAAGTTTTTCAGGTTGATGCAGGTCCTGTTGTCAGTTTTTGTGAGGGAACCGAAGGGCAACTGCAAGCTAATACAACTTTTGGGCTAGCCCCTTTTGAATATACGTGGAGCGGTCCTGGAGGATTCAGCTCTAGTTTAGCTGATCCAATGGTTATAGAACCTGGGACTTATTCATTAAGTGTAGAAGATGCTTCTGGCTGTGTCGCGACTGATATGGTGGAAGTGTATGCCTTCGTTTGTGATGATGCTTCTGCCTGTAATTTTGTGGACCAATTCAATACAGACTCCTACTGGGGGTCAGATGGATCTTTGAGTTGGAGTGCATTCAGCTGGGATGAGTCCGGTGATAATAATTCTTCCAATAGTGGTCAAGTTCAAGTCCTCGGTGGACAATTGATAATGGCGAATGGCAATGATACACAACCATCTATCCAGCGACAGGTCAATCTGGATGGATATACTTCAGCGACACTATTACTTGACTTGACAACGCAGGGAGCTCTCGATGCCGATGATCAATTTATCATTGAAATCTATGATGGAACGACCTGGCATACGATCTTTTCTTATGATGGGTCTAGTCCTATGACCGTGATGCCAGGTCTAGACATTAGTGCCTATATATCTGCTGATACTGAAATCCGAATCACCTTGACTTCGGGTTTTAATGAGAGTGGAGAGGGTTTGATAGTAGACAATGTAAGAGTCGACGTAGCCTGTGTCTGCGAAGTAGTCGCAGAAGACCTAGAATACTGTCAAGGTGGGTCAATAGTGCTTTCTTCTACTGCCTCGGGTACAGGTGTTCTCAGTTACAACTGGAGTCCCGCTGGAGATTTGGATGATTCCACAAGCGCGACGCCTACAGCGACTCCCTCAGGGACGACGACTTATATGGTTACAGTGACCGACGAGTTGGGCTGTACAGCAGTGGATGAGCTTATCGTAACGTCTATAGATACAACAGAAGTCTTCTGTGAGCGATATAGAATCAGGGATGAAAACGATGTTTGGGGACCTTGGATTCCCATGGATAGCCAAGATTGCACGATAGAATTATGTGAGCTTAATGGTCTACAAGACATAAGATTTGATGGTGGACCTAATATTGATTCAGGATGGGTCTGGACAGATGAAGATGGCAATGTAGATTCTGAAGTAGATGAGATCGTAACTTTTAGCAACATTGGTCTTGACGATGCTGGCATCTACACTGGAACTTTTACAAATGCAGCTGGCTGTCCTAGCACCGTTACTTTTGATGTTGTTGTCCACCCTAATGTTGGAGCCAATGTGGTGAGCATACAGCACGACCAGTGCTTAGATGGCAGTGGAGAATTCACAATCACAATCAACGAAGGGACAGGGCCTTTCACTATTAATTGGCAAAATGATATGGGCGGTGAGGAAGGAAGTACCATACTTAATGAGGTAGGAGATTATGTCGTCTCTGGACTTAATGGTGGTTCTACCTATTGTATAGATGTGGTTGACGCTTTAGGCTGTAGCTTGCTTCCTTAAACATGTTATTTTTATTCAGTCTTATACCTGATCGCTTTGACTAGAAAAGATTATTAATATATTTTGGGATTGCATAAAAAGTGTAAACCTATTTCAGGACGGGACAAAGCTATATCAGTACGAGACATATTCTCTGATGACACATAACG
>CAKZVK010000139.1 GCA_937921825.1 uncultured Saprospiraceae bacterium | reverse complement strand
CCCTCAAAATGAAAAGGGTTCACATCATCTACACCATGTCCTACTATTCTGCCATCACTGAAGAACACCATAGAGCAGTGCATCTCATGATCAAAGTCATTCATTTGGTTGTAGGAGTAATATCCTGTGAATTCACCACTAAATATCTCTAATTCCATAGTTGATTATATCGGTTTTGCATTTCTGGTAAACCAAATATATAGCCCTTATATATTAAATGCTTATAATATTTTAGGCCTCAACAAAGGGATTAAAAGAGCTTAGTTTCTATCATATCTATAAATCAAGGGAAAATACATAGTAAAAAAATATATGTGTTATGTAAATTTTTTAAACATATTGTGATAATAGTTATATAAACAATTCATATATCTTTAGACCGTGTTAATCATTTGATTTCCCTAAATCAAGATTTAATTACTCAATCTCGAAGATCGGTTTTTAATTAAACCGATCTTTTTTTATACCCACCTTAGGTATAGAAATAAAAAAAGGCCAACAGAGAATTCCATTGACCTTAGCACCCTTAATATAAAAATTACAAAACCTTAATAGTTGTAAACTTCATAGAATTCTCGTTACTCAATAAGAATCCTAGTTTATACTCCCCTTTATCAAAGAGAGATTTTCCTAATCTAAAATGATCTGACATTACAGGTAACTGGAATATCAAGTTATTATTAGCATCATAGATTTGTATTCTATCCACCTGTCCCGTGGTCGTAAAGTTCAGCTGTGTCTCCTCTACAGAGAAGTGACTGATGAGTCCGAAGCTTCCTACATTATCAAAAGATAATTCAAAGCTTGATTCATTATCGTATCCTGCTGGAAGTGGCGCCTCAGATTTTAAAGTGACTACACTAAAGAGGCAGAAGATTAGAATCGTGTTGATTGTGTGGATTATTTTCATGGTTGTGGTTTGTACTTCTAGGACAGAATAAGCGCAGCCAAACCTTAGCTATTTTCTCTACCAGAAGGCTACTGTTACATACACAACCCCTACACGGTCACTTATCCCCTTCATAAATGACATCTAGCTTCCCATTTATATTTTAGAAATGTGACTTTTCATGCGTAGAGTTACTCTTCAGCTTTAGCTAGCGATAATCAAGGAAATCTGAGCCCTCCTCTTTAGTAAAGGTAAATTTTCCTCTCTTTTTGGCACATATGAAACATATTATATATTTTTGAGGTAAATTTTCCTCAAATGAAGGTTGAAGACCTATTAAAAAGGAGTTTTAGAGAAGATCCAGCAACCCTCAAAGGCTTATTAGATAAGAAGTTAGAAGAAAGTGGATTGAGTAAAACACAATTCGAAAAGCTTTCAAAAATAGGACGTAAGTCATTAGATCCAATTCTAAATAATAGCTCCAAACAAACCGATGTAATTAAACTTTTAAAGGTTGGTGAGTTTTTGGATTTATCGGTAAGAGAATTATTAATTCTCTTTTTGAAAGATAGACCTCAGGAGGATATTACCGAATTACATCAATCTATAGAACTAACTTTTATTCATAAGCATTTTGATTTAAAGGCTCTAAGTTCTTTAGGATTCATAGACAATACGACTGACATTGATGCCATTAAAATGCGCATCAAATTATTTTTTGGTATAGAGAACCTGTATGATTATGACAAACAGCTAAATGACGTTTTATACAGTAGAACCAAAAGGTCTTTTAGTGACAAGATGAAAGACTTTTGGATAAAGTCTTCGTACAAGTACTTTGAGTTAATTGACAATCCTAACGAATACCAAAGGGAATACCTCGTAGAATTAGTTCCTAAGATTAAACCATACACATCGAACGTTGAAAAAGGATTACTGACAGTGTTTCAAGCCTTATTTCACATAGGCGTAACTGTAGTTTTCCAACCACTTCTACCTAAAACACAAATCAGAGGAGCAACATTCATTGTCAATAATAATCCTTGTATTGTAATTACAGATTTCAATAAAAACTATGCAACAATATGGTTTGCCCTTATTCATGAGTTGCATCACGTATTATATGATTTAGAAACGATTGAAAAGTCAAGATATCATTTGAGTGGCGAGCCAGATTTATTCTTAATTCAAGAAGACAAAGCAAATGAATTTGCAAGAGAGTATCTGTTCTCCGAGGATAAACTTAGAAACATTGAAGCATTTATTCACAATCCAACCATTGTGTCCAAGAAAGCTAAGGAATATAATATTCATCCGTCAATCATATATTCCATGTTTCAATACTGGAAAAAGGAACAAGGTGAAAATTACTGGGGAGCATTTAAAAAAGAATTCCCTGACATAAATAAAGCGACAGCTAAGCTCAATTATTCGAATTGGACAGCAGAAAGCATTTCCGAAACTGCTCAACAAATCAAATCATTATTAACGGTGTAAATAAAAAAGCAGATGGCTAAAGAAATAGACAAGAAAAAATTATCCCAAGAAGAAATTGAGAGAAGAGCAATCTTAGAGAAAGCGGAGCAAGTTAAAGAAGAGCAATTGAAGCTTGACATAAATGATGGAGTCGAAACAGAAAATGAATACAAGACTTTACTTGATCAGCAAATAGATGATCCCGTACAGAAATTTCAACTCTATTATAAAATTCTGAATAAGCTACTCAGATCCAATTTGCCAAAAGGAAAAGAGAATGAGCCAACACGAAGAATTATATATGACGAAAAAAACATACTGATCAATAGAGGAAATAAAAAGGATGAAAAGGGAATCAGGGGAAGTGACGGAAGGATGGCTTATATGGAAGATATTGAATTAGCTATATCATTAGTTATGGATTGGGTTAATTCAAAAGGTTCATATCATGAGCTATATATGGCTTTTTGGAATAAGAATGAAGAACTTAATTATGGACATCAAGACTAAAAAGGTATATGCTAATATAGATTTGATCGCATATCTCCTTCGTCGAGTAATTAGGGTTTCATTCTCAGATTGGATACAATTTTTCGTCCGTGATAAGCACCAGTTGGGATGCGTTCTTGAATTGTGGTAAGATTAGCTGAGGTGATTTTTCCTGCGGCAATTATTGTGATTACCCCTGCGCCAGCGGCTTTCATCTTGTTGAGTACGTCAGCGCCTTCTATAGCTGTACCCGCTCCTCCAGAACTCAAGACATAAAATTGAATACCCTCATATTCTGAGGCAAAGTGCTTTAGTCGAGTGACTTCACGTACAGGATCAGCAGTGGTATCTATGGCCTTATGTATAGTTATAGAGTGCAGCGAAGGGCCATTTTGGTCATATTCCTCTATCACATAAGCAAGATCTTCTAGGTCCAGGCCCGACTGACTAGTCTTCCCATATACTATATCTCTCACCCCATGGCTTGTAAGTAGTTGGATATCCGCTTGTACCTGTGGTCTATTAGCTGCATTATATTCAAAGCTTCCTGGCAAGGGCCGCAGCATGACTTTGATATGAATTTTTAAGCGAGCTAAGCAGTCACTAAGCAGATCTGAGGTCGGTGTCAGTCCTTCCATATCTAGTCTAGAGCATAGTTCTATCTGAGTAGCCCCAGCTTCCTCAGCAGACAGGGCCGCAGCCAGTGAATCTACGCAAGCTTCAATAATCATATTTTGTTCATATTATTTGTTGCTATATTATCTATAAAAGCATACATTTGCACCTCTTAAAAACAAAATACTTATATGTTAATAATTAACGTAAAAAGTGACGAGTCTATAGACAGGGCTCTCAAAAGATATAAAAGAAAGTTCAAGCAGACGAAATTGCTTAGAGAAATCAGAAGAAGAAAGCATTTCATCAAGCCTTCTGTAGAAAGAAGAAACGAAGTACTGAATGCTTCTTATAGACAAGAAATGTACGGAGACGCCTAGTTATAAGGTAGTTTCTAATAAAATATATAAAGGGTCGGCTATTGCTGACCCTTTTTTTATGCCCTAAGTCTAAGCAAGAAATATTTCAGTTTGAATCGAGTAATTCAGTCCATCTCCACCTGTTTTTACAAGCTGTTTACATTTAGGAACAATCTTTGTGATAGTTAAATTACTTATAATCAACAATTTAAACATTGTAGATATTTGTAATATGTAAAAACCTATCACTATGAAACATTTTGTACTTCTACTTTCCCTTTTTGTATTAAGTCTTTCACAAGCTGATGCACAGCTTTGTACTATCCCAAATGGAGATTTTGAATCTTGGGAAGATGCTTCAGAGTTTTTGGAAACAGCTGAGCCTTTACCAGCAGAATCAGTACTACTGCCAGAAGGATACTTCAGTTTATTCAGACTATTCTTTTCAGTAGTAGGTGAGGTATTCGAGACCTTATCTGGAGAAGAGCTAGAGGAATTTGCCTTGACAGCATTTGGGGTAATGAGATCAGAAGATGCTTCATCAGGAGACTATGCCGTGCAGATAGGGGGTGATGAATTCGGAGCTTTTACAGATTTGATTACGGCTTTTGAATGCACAGGATCTCTGCCTGACTCCTTTTATATAGATGTAAAGCACGTAGGTACAGGAGTAGATACCTTATATGCACAAGGTTCATTTGCCACTGACTCAGAAATACCTTTTGATGTAGAGGAACTAGAGGAAACGGCGGGATACTATACACTAGAACTTATTGCAGATACCGATACAGAGTACGAAACTATTGCAGTTCCAATTATTGATAATAACAATGCTGTAGACATAGATAGTATATTGATGGTCTTTGTAGTCACTGGAGATGCAGAGTATTATGCCAATGGGGGAGAGAGTCATTTTGTGTTTGATAATCTGAGATTCGAAAACAACTCTGCCGTATTGGCCCATGAAGAAGTGCTGCTCGACGGAGATTTTGAGGGTACACATAATTCATTATCATTTGGTCTGGAGCTTTCAGACCCCGTAATGAGTATGACCATTCAGAGAGGTATGAGTGCGGAAGGCTCTTTTGAGGATCTGAGCACAGTGGATATGGCTACCACTCCATCTTACAAAGACTACAATATTCAGAGCCATACCACTTATTATTATAGACTACAGACTGTAATGGATAGCGGAAAGGAATTGTATTCTGATATCTTAAGTCTACAGACTAAAGAAGTCCAGGAAATGCTAGATCTCTATATCTATCCTAATCCATGGACTGATAATTCACTAATCAGAATCACTTCAGATATAGATATTACACATCCTATCGGAGAGGTTATAGATCTGACTGGCAGAAGTGTAGCGGCGTTAGATATGCCGGATTACATCAAGGCAGGTCAGTCTTCTATCAGTATCTCTGACTTAGGATTACCATCAGGGATGTACACGGTACAAATTGCTGGAGATCAAACTAAGAAAGTGGTCCCTCTAGTAATAAAGTAGTTCGGGAGACTCTAGTTAGTTACTCTTTTGGTGCTTTTTTCAGATGCCCAAACTGGTATATGCACCTAGAGATAAAAAGATTTATGGCTAAAGTTTTATAAATTTCTCGACTATTTGCCTCCCTTCCACAACAAGTTTAATAAAATAAGGACCTGCTTCCAAAGTGGAAACATCTAGCCATTCTCCTGATCTGAAAGATGATGCCAAGTGAAGCCTTCCTGAGGTATCATAAACAGATACATTTGTCCCAGTTACTCCATCTGGCAAGGTAATATGTATCTCATTCTTTGCAGGATTAGGGCAAAGTTCTAGCCTTAGCTCTGAAAGATCATCTGTAGAGACATCATCGCATTCTTTGTAATAATATTCTATAGTACGAGGTGTTCCTGCCAAATTTCTATTGATATAAGGATAATCTATTTCATAATTATGTTCCTTTATGAGCATGTGTTGCTGGCCTTCTATAGGCTCACGTCCCCAAGGCATTCTGATAACGGGTAACAAGACCTTTCTATCGTAGGTATATTCTTTTCTAAATATGGGCCTGATATAATCTGGGTCTCTCAGGTCATAATAAGTAATACTATCCAGACTACCTTCTAGGTTGTAATCATAGATTGCTAGCTCCTGATGCGCCCAGGTAGAATCTGAATTAAGTGCATGATACAATGTTATTTCATTTATAAAAGCATCAGTATTGTATGTGTACTCATATTCCTCAGTCTTTCTCCAAACTACTGGATCCAAGGCGTCAATAAAGAATCTCTCTAGCAATTGCAGTTGTCCATTGTCATAATATTTGTAATGTGTACTATCTTCTGGTATGAATCTTCCAAAATTACT
>CAKZVK010000138.1 GCA_937921825.1 uncultured Saprospiraceae bacterium | reverse complement strand
GACTGACCTTATCTAGGGCTTTGACACCATTAGGGTAGGTTTTGCAGAGGTTATTGATCAGAAGCTTGCTCATGTTGGTCGTGTTTTGCTGTGAGACGGTACTTTAATTGTTAAAAGTTACAATTCTTACTTCAATATTCTGCTAGACTTAGTCGTAATTCGATGAATAAGCTATTTCCTCAGATAAATATGACAACACTACCCTTAGTCAACTATCTTCGCAGCTTAATCGTATAAAATGACATTGACCACCTGCGCACTCTGCCAAAATGACTGTATATAAGGCATGGCAAAGGGTTTGATACATAAATTGAAAAAGAAGCTAAACATGACAGCAGACGAGACACCTGAAAAAGAAGTAGACGGGACAGTAGAGGAAAAGCCGAAAAAGGAAAAGAAAGCCAAGAAGCAGTCTTCTAAGGAACAGATCGCTAGCCTTGAGGCAGACCTGGCTGAGGCTAAGGACAAGTACCTAAGGTTATTTGCAGAGTTTGAAAACTTCAAGAAGCGAAATATGCGTGAGCGCCTAGATCTGCTCAAGACAGCTGGACAGGATACTATAAATAAGATCTTACCAGTCCTTGATGATTTTGATAGAGCGAAGAAGAGTGCTGAAGATGAGAGTACTGAAGAGCAACTGAGCGAAGGCGTATTGATGGTATATAATAAGTTGTATTCAGTCATGGGTAGTCTAGGCGTAAAAGGTATCGAGACTAATGGGGAGACTTTTGACCCAGAATTGCATGAAGCGATTACAGAGATTCCTGCGCCGACGGAAGACATGAAAGGCAAAATAATAGACACGATAGAAAAGGGATATCACCTTAATGATAAGATTATCAGGTTTGCCAAGGTTGTGGTAGGCAAGTAGTTACAAGCATAAGCAATATGGCAAAGAGAGACTATTACGAAGTCCTAGGCGTCGCAAAAGGCGCTGAGAGCAAAGAGATAAAAAAAGCCTACCGTAAGGTGGCAATGAAATATCACCCTGATAAAAATCCAGGGGATAAAGCTGCTGAGGAAAAATTTAAAGAAGCTGCAGAGGCTTATGAGATACTAAGTGATGAACAGAAGAGGGCACGATATGATCGATATGGTCATAAAGGGGTAGATCCTCAAGCAGGCTTTGGCGGCGGTGGTATGAACATGGAAGACATCTTTGCTAACTTCAGTGATATCTTCGGAGACAGTGGTAGTCCCTTCGAAAGTTTCTTTGGCGGTAGCAGTAGGACGAGAAGAAGTGCTGGACAGAAGGGAAGTAACCTAAGAATCAAAGTCAGCTTATCTCTAGAAGAAATAGCCGACGGTGTCACCAAGAAAATCAAAGTCAAAAAACAAACCACCTGTGATACCTGCTCAGGCTCAGGAGCTAAAGACAGTAAGGCGGTTTCTACTTGTGGTACTTGCCAGGGTTCAGGCTATGTCAGACAGGTCAAGTCTACTTTTCTAGGACAGATGCAAACGACAACGGTATGCCCTACCTGTAACGGATCTGGAAATCAAATAACCAGTAAGTGTAATAGCTGTAGAGGAGAGGGTAGAGCTGTAGCAGAAGAAACTATAGAGATAGATATTCCTGCAGGTGTAGAAGAAGGCATGCAGTTGTCTATGCGAGCTAAAGGAAATGCAGGTAAGAATGGTGGTCCAGCAGGAGACTTACTTATAGCTATCCAAGAAAAAGAACACGAGCACTTTAGTAGAGACGGACAGAATATAATGTATGATCTCTTTCTCAACTTTGCCGACGCAGCTTTGGGGACTTCAGTAGAAGTGCCTACTCTAGGCAAAAGCGTCAAGATTACTATTCCTCCAGGTACTCCAGCAGGTAAGATATTTAGACTGAGAGGTAAAGGCGTGCCTTCAGTACAAGGCTATGCTGGCAAAGGCGATCAACTAATAAATGTCAACATATGGACGCCTAAGACTTTGTCTAAGGATGATAAAGCCCTGCTAGAGCAAATGAGAACTTCTCCTAATTTCCAACCGAAGGCAGGAAAAGATCAGAAAGGATTCTTTGCGAGAATGAAAGACTACTTCGAGTAATGAACTTTCGCTACCTAGTTCTCCTATGTCTTCTTACTTTATGGTCCTGTGAGCCTACACCATACTACCAAAAGCTACAGAAGCTAGATAGTATGGCATGGTCCACTGAGCAAGTGATAGATTTTACCACTACTATAGAGGATGTTGCGACACCGTATGAGCTACAGCTAGTGATAGATCACCAGCAAGACTATCGCTATGAGAACATCTATTTTAAAATCATCACCAGCTTTCCAGATCGTGAAGCGAAGGAAGAACAACTAACGGTCAACCTTGCAGATAAGAAAGGGATATGGGTGGGCAATTGTTCTGGAGATAATTGCAAGTGCAAAGTCTTCCTCCTTGATAATTTTAAATTTTCTACACCTGGAGAATATAACTTCCAGATAGGCCAGTATACCAGAGAAGAAAATCTTGCCGGTATCAATAGCCTAGAGCTGCGCCTGTATAAGAAGACGGAAAGCGAGTAAATCTTCTAGCTTATGCCCATGAAAGGTATGTTAGCGAAGACAATTTTCTACATTAACATTCTATATCCCTAGAGAATGGCTCTTTTTCTAGGAACCTATTGCTTCGTTCTTTTTTAATAATTATCTTAGGTGGAAACAACTTTCCATGAGATCACTATTAGTCTTACTAGCTTTTCTGGCTTTCCAATTGCCTTCTTATAGTTGTAGTTGGTCTTGGCCTTCTTTCTGTACTACCATAAATTCTTATCAAGATGCTGGGACAAATTTTGTTATTGTCAGCGGCATAGTTACAGCGGCGGATGAAGACGGTGTAGATTTGGAAGTACTAGAAGTACTCGCAGGAACAGAGAATAGGAGTACCATCAGAATTTGGGACGGGACAGATTTTGATTGTAATGGCCTGCACTCTATGGCAGCTGCTGATTTCCTTAGATTGAACAATAGAGTAGTTGTATTACTACCAGTCATAGATGTTATAGAAAATAGCTGGGATCAAATAGGAGATTATAGGATGCCTTCTCCTTGGGGTTCATCGCCTATTCTTTCTGTAGTAGCTGATGAAGTGACTGGCTTTATAGTTGGACAAACTTATAGTGATAATATTATTACAGAATTACCCTATGACATTTTTATAAATGAATTTTTAGGTAGCGGTATTTGTGATCTTGATTTGCCTAATTTAAATGTTCGATTCTTTTATGACGAGAATTTAGATGGCAGAAGAGATTTCCAAGAGAATTATCTTCCAGTCGGGGCAGTTGATGTTCCTAATTTTGGGGTCTTTGAAAATTTCAAGCAATCAGGACTATCCCTCTTTGCACCTTTAGGAATGACAACTTTTACTTTTGAAGAGAGTTTGGTTGAAGACTGGACGACCTCTGTGAAGTCCTCTTTTGAAGTCCTCGTAGAAGGGGATAGGTCATATACTATTAATATCGGATTGACGCCTACTAGGGATTTTTCTGATCTTACCTTTGATATTTCTCATGATAGATTCAGGTGTGGAGAGGAAGTACCGTTCCTGCTTACAGCCACTAACGAAGGAACCACAACGACGGCTGGTACATTCTGGCTAGAAATAGACCCTAGGATTACCGCTTATGTATTTGATGAAGAGCCAGATTATATTGATCAGGTCGCAGGGATATATGGTTGGGACTATGAGGACCTAGGACCTTATGAAACTTTCGTGGTCCCACTCACAGTAACGGCACCACTGATAGATGATCCTGACCAAGTGAATGAAATATATATTTTCAAAATCACAGATGAAGAAAACAACTTCAAGGACGCCGCATACTGTCAGGAGATCGAACTCCGCTGTGCTTATGATCCAAATGATAAGCAAGCTTTTCCTGTTCGAGATGACAAATTAGCCCTTAGAGATGTTCCACTGAGATATACTATCAGATTCCAAAATACGGGCAATGACTATGCTAAGAATGTAGTAGTCGAGGATACCTTAGATCAGAACTTAGACCTGAGTACTTTCAAGTTGGTTTCTACGAGCCACCCTAGAAACCTAATAATTTCTTCTACGGCGGGTTATGATAAGCGATTTGAGTTTGCTAATATATTTCTTCCAGATAGTATCTCTGATGAACCGAATAGTCATGGATATATAACGTATATCATATCTGCCAAGTCGGATATAACCGAAGAAACCCAAATCGATAATGAGGCAAGTATCTACTTTGACTTTAATCCACCTATACTAACCAATACAGTAAGCAGGATAATGGTAGATAGCTTCCCTACGAGTAGTACTTTGGATATTCTGAGTTTAGATATTCAATTGACACCTAATCCAGCCACAGATGAAATCACACTAAACCAACAAGTAGATGAGCTAAGACTCTACGATCTATCAGGACGCCTGGTCAAACTAGGCCTACGAACTGATCGAATGGATATAGAAGAATTAGATGAAGGGATGTATGTTGCTCAGCTTAGAAAAGGAAAAGTGCAGGTTACTCAGAAGCTGGTGGTGATTGAGTGAGGGTAGGGATAGTATGATGTTCTGTAAGATTTAGTTCTCTAATACTATTTTCAAGACTTCTGAAAAGGCTTCTCCAGATTCAACTTCTTCAAGCGTTGATGATGGAATTCTTGATTCCCAAAAGCATAAAATTGTTTTTTTGCCTTTTAGCGTATTAACATTGAATTGCGCTTCCTGAGTTACTATATCAAATTTTGGGAGGCTGACTCCTACCAGACATTCAGCTGATTTCAAAATTGGACTGGTTTTAGCCCTTTCTTTAGCTTTTCGATTTCAGCATTCACTCTTTCTTTATGAATGCTTTGACAAGTATCTATCCCTTCTGAACAGGGTATAGGTCCTGAACATCCTATCAAGAGCATCACCATTCCGAGGGATACAATTGCGGAGTATTTATTCATATTCTAAGGGATTACTACTCATACAAGATAAGAAGTCATAGTTTAAATTTAATTGACATTTGTATACAAATAAATTAATTTATATAGTATTGTATACATATTTTAAATTGTATACAAACTCTCATCTTGAAACGTACTGTAATACTATGAAAGTTGCCTCACAAAGAATAAAAATGGCTAGGGTTATGGCTGGCCTATCAATGGCTGATCTAGCCAAGAAAACTGGATATACAGTCAGTAAGCAAGCCATCGGTAAATATGAACTTGGAGAGCGGAATCCTCCTATAGAGAGCCTGCAAGCAATAGCTGCTGCTGTAGATGTCAAACTAGACTACTTTCTGAGGGTGAGTAAGGTCGACTTGGGTACAATCAATTATAGGAAGCAAGATCTTCTACCAAAGAAGAAGCAAGAAGAGATTAAAGAAAAGACAAGAGATTATCTCGAGAGATATCTAGAAGCAGAAGAACTCGTCGGAGAGACGATTCAATTTAGTGAGTCCCTAAAGAAGATAGTCGTAAAGAACCATGAAGCAGTGGAGGACCTTGCAAAAGCATTACGTAAAGACTGGAAGCTTGGGGCTAATCCTATCTACAATATAGTAGAGACCTTAGAAGAGAAAGGCATCAAAGTACTCAGGCTAAAGGAAAAGATCAAGCATTTTTCTGGTATGTCTACATGGGTAAATGATAAGACTCCTGTCATCGTTCTGGGTTATAATCCTATAGATAGAATACGCTTCACAGCGATGCATGAGCTTGGACATTTGCTCTTAGATCTGGAAGGCTATAGTGTAAAAGCGAAAGAAAAAATTTGTGATCGTTTTGCAGCTGCGATGTTATTACCAAAGGAGTCTCTCGTAGATGAGCTTGGTGGACATCGAAGGAATATACACCTAAAAGAATTGTTACTCATCAAAGCCCAATATGGTATCTCACCACAAGCGATACTTTACAGGTGTAGAGAACTGGGCCTGATCTCTGAAGCTTTATTTTCTAATGAAGCAAAGAGGATAAGGTCTAAAGGGCTGTGGAAAGAAGAAATCGGAGTAGATGTATTCAAGGGTAAAGAGGAATCTAATCGCCTCTTTCAATTACTTTGTCGTGGTGTATCAGAATCGTTTATAACGGCTTCTAAGGCAGCCTCACTATATAACAAGACGTTAAGATCTTTTAGAAAAGAACTTCAGGAGATTTAGAATGAAAGTTGTCATTACTGATGCTAATATTTTCATAGACCTCTTTGAAATGGACTTACTGGAGGGGTTTTTTAAACTTCCTTATTTTATTTCTACATCTGTATTTGTGCTAGAAGAGCTGGATGATATAAAACCAATCGTTGAAAAACTAGTTAACGTGATTCCTGTTACTGATCAGGACCTCACTGCCATGGCCCAAATAGATTGGCCTAAGCCTTTTTCATTTCCGGATAGGACTATGCTATATCTTGCTCAGGTGCATCAGATGATGGTTTTATCTGGTGAACGTCGAATGATGGCTTGGTGTAAGGAGAATGCACTTGAAGGTCATGGTCTATTGTATATTCTTGATGCCATGATAACAAACAAGGTTTGTAAACCTAAAACTGTCTGTAAGAAATTAAGGATGCTGGTGGGAAATAATATGTGGTTGCCTATAGAGTTATGTAAGGAGATGATGCAGATCTGGGAAGAATCATAGAAGCCAAACTAAAGTCTATTGAGTATTTCTAAAATGACCTATAAGTGATAAGTTTGCATTTCAGTCAAGACACATAGTGTTATGAGTGCAGACTACCTATCTAGCTGAACAGTAACCGACAAGCCTCCCAACCCAAGATCTACTGCTACCTTATCTGACTTATGTATCCTAGGTATCAGCAGACCGATGCTAGCCCCTAGTGCATAACCTGTAATGATATCTGTTGGAAAATGCTTTCCAGCCTGAAAGCGGCCATAGCCGATTGCTAGAGGTAAAAGCGCAGCGCCTGTCCATGTAAGATATTTTTTACCTTTCCAGTGAGGATGCATATCATTAAGCAACTGTGCTGTCAGAAAACAAAAGGCCGTTGTGTTAGATACATGACCCGAAAAGAAAGACAATCTAGATCCGCCAGAGAGCTTTAGTTCCTCAGGGGCAAGCGGGTTGTAATTGTAGGGTCTATATCTTTTAGATAGACCTTTAGCAATATTGGTCATGCCGCTGGTGAGTAATAAAGTTTCTAGTGTCATCACAAGACAGTCTACTTTCTCTCCTTTTGCCGCCTCACTGAGGTAGACCCAAAAGGGCAAGACAAAAGAACCATAGAGAATAATATCAGAGGTGACTTCTGCAGTCTGTGAAAAGTTATCTGCTGCTCCTTGATCTATCTTCCATAGAGTTGATTTGTCAAGCAGCTGTATATCTTCTATAGTCGCTTGATCGGCTTTCTTGATAAGGTAAGCACCAACAAGTGACAGGGTGGTCCCTGTAGCCAAGAGTTTTATTTCCTTTTTCTTTTCTAGCTGATAGACATCATGATCATGATAGCGATGCTGCTGACTATTACCGCTGGTGCTAAATAGTATAAGCGCCAGAGTAAGAATAAGCGAATGATGAAGATCTACTAAAGTATAATAGTGCATTGGGTAAAGGTATCTAATTATAAACAGTTTAAAAGCTGGGCAATAGGATTAACTTTGGTCCAAAATTAACTTCATCAGTCAGGCAATCAAGAAAACAGCAAAGACCATAGTTCAATGGTATGAGGCCAATGCCCGAGAATTGCCCTGGCGAGAAACGATAGACCCCTATCTCATTTGGGTTTCAGAGATTATACTTCAGCAGACGACTGTGAGACAAGGTGAAGAGTATTACAACCGATTTGTCACAGCCTTTCCTACTATAGAGTCTCTTGCTACGGCAGAACAAGATGCGGTTCTGAAACTGTGGGAGGGCTTAGGGTATTACTCTCGAGCACGAAATATCCATCATGCGGCTCAAGACATCATGATTAGATTCGGAGGGCAGTTTCCTGATACCCATAAGGACATATTGAGTCTGAAAGGAATAGGACCTTATGCCGCTGCCGCTATTGGAAGCTTTGCTTACGGATTGCCCTATGTGGTGGTAGATGGTAATGTCTTGAGAGTAATAAGCCGACTCTATGGAATTACTGCGCCAGTAGATGTCACGACTACTGTGAAGGATATTAGAGCAAAAGCACAGGCACTGCTAGAGACTCAAGATGCGGCTACCTTTAATCAGGCGATTATGGAATTTGGTGCTATGATGTGTACCTACAAAAATCCAGGTTGTGATTCGTGCCCGCTAATTCGCTCTTGTAGGGCTTATCAAGAAGAAATGGTCCCAGCGATACCAATAAAGTCCAAGCGTATCAAAAAGACGACTCGTTATTTTCATTTTCTTCTTCTAGAGCATAATGAAAAGCTAGTGATAGAGCAAAGGAGTTCTAAGGGCATCTGGCAGGGCTTGTACCAGTTTCCTCTTATAGAAAAGAAAGAAGCAAAGGATGCACCCTCATTGCACGAAGTTGCTCAAATTGCGTCTATAAATGAGCAGCCGCCGCAAGTATCTGAGGTCTATAAGCAGACGCTGACCCATCAGTATATAGTGGCTAGATTTTACAAGTATAGTTGTAAAACTGTACCAAAAGAGGTTAAAATGATCAGAAATACGGCACTTATAGAATATGCATGGCCCAAAATCATAAGGCAATACCTCACAGATGAAGGCTATTTAGCATAGAAAGAAGATAGAGTTTTTTAATACCTTTATATAGACAAGTTTAAGAACAAGAGATATGATAAACAAAGTAATTTTAGTCGGTAACCTAGGCGCAGATCCAGAAGTACGAACTTTAGAAAATGGTACTAAAGTGGCTAAGCTATCTGTAGCGACCAATGAAAATTATCAAGATAAGTCCGGAGAGTGGAAGAAACTCACTGAATGGCATAATGTAGTAGCGTGGAGAGGACTAGCAGAAAGAGCAGAAAACTACCTCAAAAAGGGTGGTATGGTTTATGTCGAAGGTAAGCTGACCACTAGAAAGTGGCAAGACCAAAACGGTAATGATAGATACAGCACAGATGTGGTAGCTAGGATAATGAGATCACTAGAAAGACGTGAGTCTACAGGAGGCGGATCTCAGAGTAACTTCCCAAGTGTATCGGATGAGTTTCCAGTTTCTAAATTAGAGACCAATGGAAAAGCAACAACGACTGCACCGAGCTCTACTGTCGCTGAGGATGATGACCTGCCTTTCTAATAAGGAGGTGATTGCTTAACAAAACAACAGAAATTGGACCCTGATCCCGCGAATCTCATACTTTTATTTCCTGGTTATAGTTTTTTTCTTTTTTCCATTTGGTCAATAGTATCATCTGGAGTAGCTCTACTTATTTTATTGGTTTGTTCTGCACTGGTTTCAGGTTCTGAAGTCGCTTACTTTTCCTTATCTCCTAATGATCTCGACAACCTAGAGAAAGAGGCAGAGAAAAGCAATAAGCAAGTCCTCAAACTCAGAAACAAGCCTAGAAAGTTATTAGCAACTATTCTCATCGCTAATAACTTTGTCAATATTGCCATAGTAATTATTTCGGACTACATCATCAGAAATTTGCTTGGTGAAGGACTGCTTCTAGAGATAGGAGAATGGATGGCGCAGTTCATGCCAGGAGAACCAGACTTTTTAGGGAGGATAGTAAATTTTTTGATCACTATCGTAGGAGTTACTTTTCTATTAGTACTCTTCGGTGAGGTCGCTCCTAAGATTTATGCTAATCTTAATAACTTGAGATTTGCTCGTATGATGTCAGGACCTATGTCCTTTCTTTCTGGATTTTTCTCTCCACTCAGTAATCTTTTAGTCAACTGGTCTTCTAAGATGGAGTCTTCATTCATATCCACGCGATCTGGTATAGATGACACCAGTAAAGAAGAACTAGATAAGGCGATACAACTTACCGTTACAGGAGCAGAACAATCAGAGGAAGCGGGGATACTTAGGGGTATTATAAAATTTGGAAATGTATCTGCGAGACAGATTATGAAATCCAGAGTAGATGTAGTGGCTGCAGAAGAGAAAGCGGGCTTTACTGAAGTGATGAGTATGATCAAGGACAATGGCTACTCACGTATACCAGTATACAGAGAAGATTTTGATGAAGTCATCGGGATACTCTACGCTAAGGACCTGCTGGGTTACTCCAAGGAAAAAGATTCATTCGAATGGCAGAAATTCATTCGTGAGAATGTAATCTATGTTCCAGAATCAAAGAAAATAGATGATATCCTAAAAGAGTTCCAAAAGCAAAGACTGCATATGGCTATCGTCGTTGATGAATTCGGTGGGAGTGCAGGAATCATAACCCTAGAAGATATAGTAGAGGAAGTCATCGGAGAAATCAAAGACGAATTTGATGAAGAAGAGGAAGTCGACTTTATCAAGATTAATGATTCCAATTTTATTTTTGAAGGGAAGACCTTACTTCATGATGTCGCAAGAATAATAGATGTAGAGAAGGAGTCGTTTGATAGATACAGATCTGATACGGACTCTCTTGCAGGTCTATTGCTCAGTCACTTTGGACACATCCCTAAGAAGGATAAAGAGATAACGATAGCTAACTACAAGTTTAAGATAGTGGCGGTCACTAAGAGAAGAATAGAAAAGATACATGTAACCTTACTATAGGAAATGCAGAAACTTATTTTGATACTGGCAACGACTTTATTTTTCCTATCCTGCAAGGATGAGAAAATCTATCTCCCTAAGCCACGTATATACCCTAAGGTTGTCTATCCAGCTAAGGAGTATAAAAAACTGACACTAGACAACTGCCCCTTTGAGATGGAAGTCCCCGTCTACTTCAAGCCGAATAACGATATCAAAAAGAATCAGGCTGAAGAACAATACAAGTGCTGGTATGATTTATACTGTGAGGAGCTTAACAGCTATATCCACCTTAGTTACATTTCCTTTGATGATAGAAAGACTTTTGACAAATTGATCGCAGATGCCTTCGAGATGGCAGACAAGCATAATATCAAGGCCAGCTATAGAGAGGAATTAAAAATCGAAAACGCTGAAGCCAATGTCCATGGCCTCCTATTTGAGATAGATGGTCCTGTGGCGACGCCTCTACAGTTTTATATGACTGATAGCCTCCAACATTTCATCAGAGGTAGTCTCTATTTTAATGCCGGAGTCAATCGTGATTCTATCGCTCCTGTCTTTGACTTTCTCAAAGTCGATATGGGTAAGATGATAGAAACTTTTAACTGGAAATAAATAAAAAAGAGATTGATTCTACAGAATCAATCTCCTGGAAAAGTGCTACAAACAAAGCTTGTAGCGGGCGGTTCGATATCTCTTTTATTCCACTTTCACTATCGGACTAGAATACAAATAATCTTCTCCTGTAATCACAAGCATGTAGGTACCAGAATTAAGTGAAACCTGTTCATCGTCTAACGTAATGGTTTTTATGCCTCGTTCTATTCTATAGCTTTCTGCATATACAATCTGGCCAGTCATGGAGTAGAGCTCCAAGTTAATCTCTTGATCACGGTCTGACTCTATCCGTACCATCACTTCATTCGTAAAGGGATTGGGATAGACTGTGGTGGAGTTGTTGTTATTTCTTTTTTCTATGCCAGCATTTGATAACTGAGTTCTACATAGACTATGCTGATGCTGTGTGAAGACCACCAGTTCTAAGGTTTCAGTATTAGAGTCTATAAGAATGGAGTTATAGTATTTTTCGTTTCCGACAGCGTAGACCTCTTGCTGAGTGGAAGATAATAGATTTGTTTCTGGTAGTGCTCTGAGACCAAAGTGTAGTGCCTGATCACAGAACGAAAGTGTATGGTTATCTAAGTCCTCAGCCTTCAATTCGAGGGTTTCGTCTTCCTGTAGTTGTACATTTAAATAAGATTTGCAAACTGCAGATATGGGGATCGGAGGAGCAACTGTGACGTAATGATAGCCTGTAGAAAATATGCCACAGTCATCAAAATATTGGACATCAATTCTATGCATTCCTTCCTCTAACTCTAAGCTAGGAATACTGTCTTGAGGATATGATTGTCTAAGGGAATAGAGGGTATCCGAATCTAGTTGTACATAATGATTGACTTTCAGGGAGCTGCTGCTTTCGGACTCTGCTAAGTGATTGGCTAGTGGTGTATATTCAGCTATACAACTGTTCATATTTATATGGAGGACAGTATCTATATTCAGGGGGTTAAGAATGGGACCTTCTAGATCATTTACTCTTATAAATTGATTCAAGTTTCGGATCTGTTGACTGCACCAATCTACCAAGGTCCACTTTCTTACGATGATATAGCTTTCTCCGCACAAGGGAAAAAATAGATCCTCAAAATGCATTTTTAGATTACAACTGTACTCTAAAGTCTCAGATAGTGCCACACTGTCCTGGTCCATAATAGTACCTGTCTCTTCTGGATCTGGATACTCGTTATTATTGAGATCCCAATTTGGCTGGTCCAGGATTATATTAGAAGGAAAAATGAAACTATCAATATTTGCTGATTGATATAATACCTCAATAGTACAATCCCTAGATTTATTTCCTACGGCGTCTACAGCATAGAGCTTTATCTTTTTGTACGCAGAGAAGCGGACTGAATTTTCTTCAGTACAGTTAAGCTCTAATTCTGATTCTTCTATAATAAGCGTAGAGCTGCTACAATTGTCCTCATGAGAAATATTCAAACCAGCCACTAAGTCATCTTCTAGATAGCAGGGTACTCTCATGGTGTCTTCTGGGCAACTAATAACAGGTGCTGTATTATCAACGATCAACAAATGCCCCCAGCAGCTGAGCTCATTTAATTTGTTAGTGACCACGTAGTTGATTTCCTTACCTACATAAGAAATAAAATCACTTTCTGTAAGTAATAGTCCTGTGTTATCTTGATACACTACAGTGAATAAACTATCGGGTAGAGTACTATTTTGCAGGAGTTGAGTTGCGGATAGATTGATATTGCAGTTTTCGTTCAGATTAGTGTTGAGTTTATCTGTACAGACGAGTACACGAGGAGTTATCCTAAGAGTCGTAACTGCAGAGGCTACACTACAAGACACAGGTGCTGTTGCATGCGAAAGAACTACTCGATACCGGCTATTATTATGTGCTGGACTTACCGATTCTATAACCAGGGTGCTAGAAGTAGCCATTGGGATATCTTGATAGATTTGATTCTGTTCCACTTGCCATTGATAATTATAATCGGGCTGTTCTTTTACGCTTAGTGCGACGTCTTCACCTTTTGTGACAAAAATAATTTCTTGCATTTCTGGTAAGACAGGATCAGTATAAAATTCTAGTTGTAAAGGAATGGTAGAGACACAAGCTTCTTTAGTAAGCAGCCTGGCATAGATCTCATCAGATTGATTTAGGACCATAACTGAAGTACTATCACCAACAAGAGCTGAGACTGTACCGTCATGAAAAGAAACAATCGCATTTCCTCTATCTCCGTCGCTATCATCTCCATCCCCATCTCCTTCGGGATCTAATTCTGCAATCAATGTCTCATCCATGAGAAGTATCGGATCAGGTGTCCCGCATAGATTGGCGATGACTTGGTGTTGATAACTAGGGCAGAGATTAATAGTCGCTCCATCTCTCTGATCATCATCATCTGGGTTATCTATAGTTCCCAGAGAGACATCAGCTATGTCGTCGTCTTTTTCCATAGGAGTATCAGATAGCGGATCATCTTGGTCATAAGGCAATTTCTTATGCCTACTACTGTAGGAAATAATCTCTGCTTCGTTATAGAGAGTTCTTTTTTCAGTATCGTTGATAATCTGAAAGTATATTTTTATAGTGACAGCACTCTGGGCGGCGATACTATCTATATGTGTAGTTATCATCTTATTTTCTACGGACCAGTTATAAGGATTGCCTGTAACTGAACTTGTATTTTTATCTTCAATGAAAATCAGTTCTGACTCAGGAAAATCTTGGATGGTCAGATCATAGGCCGTGACATCGCCTTGATTGAAGACTGTAATATCGAAAATTACTGATTCACCTCTTTCCTTGGTTAGGTCTCCTTCTACGGTTTTTCTGATAGCAAGATCATAGCAACTTGAAAGTGTGATACTAGTGGTGACTTCATGACGGCAGCCAAAAGCGTCAGTAATAATGCATCCTACTTCTACAACACCTTCAGGCAGACAAAATGCATCAAAAATTATAGACTGACCTTGTTGCTCCACTAGTAGGTCATCAGTTGCACCTATTTGGTTATGAAGCACATACCATTGGTAAGCTAGTCTGTCAGGATTATGTCCTGTAACATCTACCTGTAGATTTATTTTTTCGTCGAGGCAAGTTCTGATAGGATCTATAGATGCTGACCATGCGTCTTGCTCTGTCACTATAATTGATTCTGAACTTATCTGACAGTTGTTGGCATCCGTTATACTGAGCACATAAGCACCAGCACTAAGGGAAGGATTGTATAAGTCGGTGACACCATTAGACCACTGGTAACTATAAGGAGGAGTCCCACCAATAAGGTCTACACTAATGCTGCCTGTGCTTTCCCCATAACAATCGACATTATTTATTTCATAGTGGGTTATGGTTAATGGCGTTGGTTCTTTGATTTCTTCTTCTAGTAAAATACGACAGCCTTCATCATTGGTTAGGGTTACAGAATAGACTCCAGCTGCTAAATCTTTAATGAGATCTGCATTAGAACCAGTACTCCATAGTACCTCTGAGATCTCTTGAGTATACTCTACTCTGAGACTACCTGTAAGATCACTTGAGCAGAGTATTTCATTCTGCTGATGAATAGAACCTTCAAATTTTAGAGGGTCTATTAAAAGCTGCACTGTAGTTGTGGCGCATTGGTTATTATCTGTGACTTGTACGGTATATATACCAGATGGTAGGTTCTGGAATTGCGGATTTGTCTGAGGAATTGAACCATTAAGACTGTAGAGATAAGGGGCATTGCCTCCAGAAGCACTAAGCTCTATATAGCCCTTAGAATCCCCATAACATACGGGATGCTGATAGCTGTCCACCTTTAGTACTAAAGGGTCAGGTTCTGTCACTGTAATACTACAGGAGGCATTACATCCTTGAGTAGAAGTTATGGTTGCAGAATAATTTCCAGCAGAGAGCTTGTCTATGATTTCTGTGGTATCGCCAGTATTCCAGACGATTTGTGATAGCTCACTTAGGGAAGAGATGGACAGCGTTGCTTCTTTATACCCAAAGCAAGAGATGTTTTTTTCTAGCTTAATTTGACATTCAATTTTTTCAGGATTTTCTATAGTGAATTCACATTCTTCCGAGCATCCCTGGCTATCGAGGACATAGACTTTCTGAGCTCCAGAGCTAAGAAACATCAAGCTATCTGTCTGTGTATAATCGATATTGTTCTGACTGATTCGATAAGGGGCAGTTCCTCCTAAGATGGTCATTTTGTTAGTGCCATTAGCACCATCGTGACACGAAGGCGCTTTGATATTAGTTGTACAGTTTATAGAGAGTGGTTCGGGTTGTTGGATTCTGATGGAGCAGGCATCACTACAGGAGTTTTCATCTGTGACAGTGACGGTATAGACCCCGTAGGATAGATCTTTTCTCAGCGCTGTATCATGACCATCATTCCATGCGTAGCTGTAGCTTTCATCTGAGGTGACACTAGCATGACCATCGGAGCCACCATAGCAGGATACATGACTGCTTACAGAACAAGAAATCTTTGGTGGTGGATTAATATTTATATATACTGATTCCAAGTTGCCACAGCCATTCTTATTGGCTACATTGACATAGTATCTTCCAGAGGTTGTAATGGTGTCTGTGATAAAATCTTTTTGATTATTGATAATGCCGAAGTCTGGATTGTACCAGTCTATTTGTACCTCAGAGGTGTCACCTATCAGTTCTACAGATAGTAGTATGGATTTTTCACTGCATACTACTATTGTGTCGGGGATTATTTTCGCATATAGACTATCGTATACAGTTATAGTGGTTTGTGATATATCTGTACAGATAAGGCCTGAGTTAGCGGCTATGGAATATTCATAAGAGATAGTATAAGTAGTATCTGTGAGTAGGTTCTTGGGATTGAAAAAAAAGTTTATTTCTTCACCAAGGGAATCCGATTCTATTCCCATGCCGGAAAGGATGCCACCTTTTGGATTAGGTTGTATGTACGATATATTGCTATTGCAGATACTGGAATCAAGTATAATGATCTGTGCATTAGCAGCTTGTAAATCAAACTGACTAATATATTTTTTTACAAAAGGTCCAGTGCCCACACTATAGGATATTAAATAACTATCCTCTGGGGCATTAGTATCGAAATAGTATTGTTCATCTATTTCATTATAGAAAATGGCATCGGCACAAGGCTCTACAAAGCAACTTTCTATTTCGTAGTATCCTCCTGACGGAATAGCAGTATTGTTTACATCAGCAAGATGACCATTCAATAACACAGGTTCATCACCTTGACAAGATTCTGAGACAGTGAGAACAAATAGTTCTAACTCATTATCTACTTGAGCAAACAATTGAATAGGAAATAAGGCTAATAGTAGTAAGTACTTCATCCAGTGACCAAAGTTTGAACACATCCTTATACTTCCTAAAAGTGGAAGACATAAAGCTTATGCATAGCAGGTACCAAAGTGGAGACTAAGAGGTATAGAAGTGGTAGTACTTTGTGGGGTAGTGGGGTAAGAAAAGTGGGTAGGGTAAGTGAAATTTTTAATAAGGTAATTTCTAAGGTTCAATTTTCATGCCACATATAAAATATATCTATAATATGATATGCCTTGATTCTTTAGAAATTTTGCAATCTATTAACAGAAACACTGTTCCAAAACTTAATGGCTTATTACGAGAACGAAGATACCTCTGTTCCGCTCCGCTACAATCGGTATGAAAAGGTCTTTTTCTTTTCGACCAAAACGAAGTGGCGCGGAGAAATCTTCGTTCTCCTATGACGCCTGCCTATTAACAGAAACACCGTTCCAAAACTTAATGGCTTATTACGAGAACGAAGATGCCTCTGTTCCGCTCCGCTACAGTCGGCATGAAAAGGTCTTTTTCTTTTCGACCAGAACGAAGTGCCGCGGAGAAATCTTCGTTCTCCTATGACGCCTGCCTATTAACAGAGACGCAGTTGCAAAACTTAAGGTTCGCTACGAGAACGAAGATACCTCTGTTCCGCTCCGCTACAATCGG
>CAKZVK010000137.1 GCA_937921825.1 uncultured Saprospiraceae bacterium | reverse complement strand
CTCAAGAAATAGCTGCTTTTGATTCTTTATTCTTAGGCTTGTATGCGCATTATGTTTTTACCGCATCAAAGTCACATTCCCTTTCTTGGATATAGTACTGCAGCCTGATATGTCTACCTCTATATAGTACGCGTAGACTTCTGGAGGAGCGGTTCCTCCATTGAAGATGCCATTCCAGCCATCTGGGCTATTGTTGTCATAGACGAGTTCTCCGTACCTGTTGTATATTTTAAAAGTGCGAATGATAATTTCCTCTTCGTCACCGTTAGTAATGAATGGCCCGAAGAGGTCATTCTCACTATCATTGTTTGGAGTGAATAGATTGGGCATCATCACGGCTATGCCTGCTTCCTCATCTACGACCACAGTAATACTATCTCTTGCCTCGCACAGTCCATCAGTCGCGATGAGGACTACCTCATAGGTGCCTGCTTCTTCGATTATCTTTTCGGGTTCGAAATCAGTAGACTCTGTATTATCACTGAACTGCCAGATAAAACTACTGGCGCCTTCACTGGCATTCACTAATCTGAGTTCTCCTCTGCAGAGCTGACCCAAGTCTTCTATTCTTGCATCTACATCACTTATGAAAATTGGGTACTCTACAGTTACATCACATCCTGTCTCATCTGACTCCAAAGTCAAAGTGACCACTGTAGAGTCTCCGATAGGCTGAGAGTCATAGATGTGACTTACTGGATTGATATTTTCTGCTTCTGTTCCATCTCCAAAGTTCCAGAAGAATCTACTGATACTTGCCGTGTCCATCAGCGTGAAAGTGATTTCTTCTCCCAAGCAGATAAGTTCTTTATCCTGGCTAAAGTCTCCATCAGGTCCTACTAAGGTGTAGAATCTCGAGATGGAATCTTTGCAGCCTTCCGCATTGATAACTATCTGCTTGACTTCATGTGTCCCTATCCCAAACTCTATAGTAGGGTTGGCTATTTCAGAAAAGTCATCCTCACCAAATTGCCATTGAAAATCAAATACATTAGGATTCAATGAAGGATCACTGGTGAATGAAATCTGAGCAGGATAACAGAGTATATCTATGCTGTCTTTATCAGAGACGAATCCCGGTATAGGAGCCTCTAGTACGCTGATTTCTTTTTCTACCATTCTTATGCACGAGCCATTTTTGTGGATGGCATTAAGTGTGACTAAGTGATCTCCTGCCTCAGGAAAGAAAAGTTCTACTTGGAAGCCTGTGTCTTGTCTGACGCCATCTATGTCCCAGAAGAAGTCAAAGGCATCCTTGATTCCAGCGGTATCTATAGCATTAAATAGTGCGGACTGTCCTAGACAGATTCTAGAGCCCGTCTGAGAGTTTACAAAGAAGTTAGGATCTATTACTCTGAGGTCTCTTTCTAAAGTATCTGTACAACCAATAGCATCTTTTACTATCAGCCCCACAGAAATAGTATCTGGTCTATCAGGATCTATATCATCTTCATCGAAGACATAATTAGGGTTTTGCTCTGTAGACCCTATGCTCCATTCCCATTCGACTATAGTGGTATCCGATGAGGAGAGGTCCATGAGGTCTATATCATAAGGAAGGCAGACTAATGAATCAAGGTTGAAATCAGGTTCTATACCATATACGGTAGTACGCTTGGTTATTGTGTCTGTACATCCATTTACATCTTCTACGACTAAGGTTACATCTTGCAACCCACTCTTGAATTGATGTTCTAGGATAGGGTTGCCGACTTCTCTAGGTCTTTGATTTTCAAATAGCCATTTATAGCCTTTGTAACATGAAGCCCCTACATCTAAGGAAGCAGAAGCATCAATAGGATACATCTCTGAATCACACATCAACTCATCAGGAAACTCAAAGTCTGCTTTGACCTCAGGAATGTATACAGTAACTACATCCATATCTGGAGGACAGCCACTATCTATGTTAGTCGCTCTAAGAGCAATCTCATAAGTGCCTGGCTCGTCAAAAGTGTATGTGAAACTTTCTTCCTCCGAAATCATATTGCCATCGTAGAGCCATTCTAGCTTATCGGCATTTAGGCTATTGCTGGTCAGTTCTACAGAGAGTCTATCATCACAATTCTTCTCGTAGACTATTTCTGATCTAGCGCCACATATTTCGATTGCTGGAATACTAAAGGAATCCAATATTATCCCTTCGAATTCTCTGAGGACTAGGGCAGGAAAGCTACCAGGGAAATTATAGGTATGTGGTACCAAGGTATCTTCCCAGCAATGATATATTCTATGATCATCTCCATAGATATGATATTCTAGGCCGTTATCTGGAAAATCATAGATGAGTTCGGCTCCTATACAGATTTTCCTTTCTCCTGGAATGCCAGTTCCATCCATAGGATCTCCATCTCCTGGTATAGGTGGAAATCCAGTGGGAGGATCAGGGTCATCAGGGCATATCACCACTATCTCTACTCTTTTGGAGGTATCTATGCAACCAGCAGAATCTTCTATTACAAGGCGAGGGTAGAATATGCCACAGCCATAAGTATGCACATGCTCTGTGACCGCAGCACCTACGTCTGTCTCGACGCCATCATCATAGATCCAGTATCTTCTTACTATATCATGTTGACTTTCGCTGAAGTCAGAAAAGTTTACATCTAGAGTCAGAAATCCCAGTATTCTATCAGGTATATAGTAGGCCTCTGCCAGTTGAAAGTCAAATCGAATAGTCGTATCATTCTTGCAGCCATTCATAGACTCTACTTCTAGTTCCATGACGATAGAGTCCGCTACATTAATGTGTAAAGGATCTCTAGGTTCATCTATTCGAGGTAAGTCAAATACTGATCCTCCAGCTTCTTCATTCCATATATAGCTGGCTAGATTCGAATCATCTGCGACTAATTGCAGTGGGGTGGTTTCATCACAAAAGACAGAAGGCTCTAGGCTAAAGGTAGCCAGCGGTTCTTCTACCAGTATTTCGAAAGTGGTATCCCTATTACAACCTGGTGTAACAGAAGCAATAAGTCTGATTTGTTGTACTCCAGGAGTATCAAAAGTGAGCTCTAAGTCTCTATCAAAGGACCGTTCAATAGGATCACCATATCTCCAGTCAAAACTGTTCATCAGAGTCCTATTTACAATTGTAAA
>CAKZVK010000136.1 GCA_937921825.1 uncultured Saprospiraceae bacterium | reverse complement strand
TAAAGGGTACAGGAATAGGGTTGTCCTTGTCTAAGCAGATGGTAGAGTTACATCAAGGGACGATAGAGCTAGAGGCGGATACGACAGCGTTATCTGGTGCTAGTTTTTTGGTAAGGCTTCCACTAGGTCGCGCCCACTTTAAGGATGTAGACATTGAGGATACTGTAATAGCCACCTTAGATGATATGGAAATCAAGGAACAAGGTTTCCGTGATAATAGATTGGGTGAGCAGCCTGCCTTTCATATAGGCGAGAATGGAGAGCATAATCAGACCCACAAGTCAGATCACCAAAGAGCACATCTGCTCATCGTAGAAGATAATGAAGAGGTCCGTCGCCTGCTGGTAGAGCTGTTCAGTGCCGATTACACTATTACAGAAGCGGTCAATGGTGCCGCAGCCCTGAATATGGTAAAATCCGTCACACCTGACCTTATCATCAGCGATGTGATGATGCCTATAATGGATGGCATTACTTTCTGCAATAAGCTCAAAAGTGATCTAGAAGTCAGTCATATACCGCTCCTCTTACTTACCGCTAGGACAGCTGCGCTATTCCGTATAGACGGACTTAAAAATGGTGCAGATGACTACATCACTAAACCGTTCATTCCACAAGAATTGCAGCTCAAAGTGAAGAATATGCTCCGATCTAGGAGAGTAGCCAGAGAGAAGTTTGCTCGTATGATGAATTTTGACCCTAAGGAAGTCAATCTTGCTTCTCGGGATGAGATCTTTCTGGAAAGAGCGATCAAGGTCGTAGATGAGAATATGGACAACGTTGCGTTTAATGTAAACCAGTTTGCATCCAAGCTTACTGTTAGCCGGCCTTTGCTATTCACCAAACTCAAAGCCCTTACAGGTCAGACCCCCAATAACTTCGTCAAGACAATAAGACTCAAAAGAGCTGCTCAGCTCATCAAGACACGAAAATTCAATATCGGCGAGGTCGCTCAGAATGTTGGCTTCAAGGACACCAAGTATTTTGGTAAGTGTTTCAAGGAACAATTCGGCACTTCTCCTACCAAATACAATGAGGTGTAACCCCTTTTTCCGATTTTAATATACTGCTCAGGTTGACAAAAGCCTAACAAAAATAGGGGCTGAGACGATTTTACCCTATAATTTAGACTATTATTTCGTGGTCAAAGTATAGCTTCGTTATCGTATTGAAAATCTAAATAATAGATACCCACCCAGAGTAATATGTTACACAACCCTCAGAACCCTACAACCTACAACAGCTTCAACCTAAGACACTTTTGGGTCTTTATCTGCCTTGTAATGACAAGTGGTGCAATGCTAGCACAAACTGGATCAGTAGCTGGAGTTGTATATGAGTCAGGGACAGATGAGACCCTTATAGGTGCCAATGTTGTCTTGGCGAATGACCCATCCTCGGGCACCTCCACAGATATAGACGGTAAGTATCTCATAGAAGGATTAGCTCCAGGGACCTATGTCTTAGAGTTTTCTTATATCGGCTACCAGACCACAGAGCTGGAAGTCAGTATACAAGCCGATCAGACAGCAGATGTAGATGTGCGATTATCTCTAGCAGGCTATCAGGCTGATGAGATCGTACTTACAGCTCAGGCCTTGGGACAAACCAAAGCCATACGACAGCAAGTCAATTCAGAGGCCATAGCTAATATAGTCTCGGCAGATAAAATACAAGAACTACCCGATGTCAATGCTGCTGAGGCCATATCAAGACTTCCTGCGGTATCCATCAATCGTAGTGGTGGCGAGGGGCAAAAAGTCGTCATAAGGGGTCTGTCGCCAAAGTTTGCAGCTATTACGATCAACGGAATACGTATGCCGTCCAATTCGGGGACGGATAGATCCGTGGACCTATCTCTAATCTCACCTGAGCTCTTAGATGGTATTGAAGTCTTTAAGGCACCGCTGCCAGATATGGATGCGGAGGCTATTGGCGGTACGGTAAATCTCAAATTGCGTAAAGCGCCAAGTGAGTTTAAGCTACTGGCCAAAGTGTTGGGTGGATATAATCAACTTAATAAGGATCCAAGAGATTATAAAGGAGTCTTTCAGATCAGCAAGCGTATCCTTGGGGACAAAGTTGGTATAGTCGGTCAGGCGAGTGCAGAACGATTTAATAGGGGAGGCGATTTTCTGACTAATACCTGGCGACAAGGTGCTACGGACTCTACAGGCGTGACGGAGATCTTCGGAGATAGACTGAGACTTGAAGATAGAAGGGAAATCAGAAAACGTCAGAATGCTAGTCTGGCCTTAGATTATAGATTGGGTAAAAGCAGTTTTTCACTGTTTGGTCTCTACAGCCGTACCACACGAGATATCTCCTCTTTCCAAGAAAATTACTTACCCAATGAGCCAGCTATAACCTTAGTCGGCACAGTTATCGAAAATCAGCTGGACCTAGGGTCTATTCTCTTTCAGGCAGAGCACGACCTGGGTAGAGTTATTATAGACTGGGGGGTATCTAGGAGTCGTACTCAAGGTGAGACCCCATATAATTTTGAAATGCTCTTTGAAAATACGAATCAAACTTTTGATTCTGCACTCAATACGGATAGTCATCCTAGAAATTATTTTGGCTCTGCTATGAGTGATCTGCCGAGTACTTATCTAAGGACAGCTAACTTCAATGAGACCAGCACTACAGAAAACACCAATACATATGTGGCCAATGTCAAGGTGCCCTTCAAGCTCGGTGACAAGGTCAAAGGTTACTTTAAGACAGGCGGAAAATACATACAGACATCTAGAACTCGTGATGTGTCCTTGCTGTCAGAGGACTTCTATTACCTCGGAGGCGATATAGGTCGTACGGCCATAAGTGCTTCATCTAATGATCTCATCTTATTACCTAATAATTCTGATCTGGTCAGTATACTTAGCTTTACAGAAAATGATAACGATCTAGAGTTTATAAATGAAAACTCAGAACAAGTCGATCTACAAGCCAAGCTAGATGATAATCTTATGCGCCAATGGTATGAGGATCAACGTGAATTGCTTAACGAGAACCGTGAGGTTATCGTAGACCGCTATGAAGTCGACGAAACGGTAACTGCAGGATATGGTATGTTTAGATTCGATATCGGCGACAAGTTTACAGTTATACCTGGTGTACGTTATGAGTATTCTGATAATGAATACCGCTCCGGGATCTCTAGCCTCAATGGTCGCTATGGTGTCAATGGTTTCTTTGAAGATACAACGACGACACAGACCTATGGGGAGCTATTGCCGCATCTACACCTTAAGTACAAGTTTACAGAGTGGCTTGATGTAAGAGCTTCCTACAGCACGACGTTAGCGAGGCCTGACTTCAATTTTATTACGCCGAGGAGTTCTATTAACAATAATACCTTAGTGATAGTATCTGGAAATCCAGAGCTACGACATGCCAAGTCGACTAACTTCGATCTATTCGCTACAGTGTACAAGAGTCAGTGGGGATTGTTTTCTGCTGGAGCTTTCTACAAGCAGGTAGATAATATTTCTTATCCTTGGCGGACTAATCTCTTTGATCAAGAAACAGCTGATGCCTTTGGGTGGTCTAATTTTAGAGGCTATGAGTTGAGGTCTTATATCAACTCTGGCGAGTCTACAGTAAGGGGATTTGAAGTAGATTTTCAGACCAACCTTAGATTCCTTCCAGAGTTCTTTCGCGCTTTTGTTGTCAATATTAATTACGCAAGATTATTTTCTCAGACAGAGTCTTTCTTCTTGACTTCTGAGACAGTATTGATCACTCCTGTACCTCCTATTTTCCAGACAACCTTTACAAATAATGTTAGAGAAGTGCCATTGCCGAGTCAGGCACCACACGTTTTGAATCTTTCATTGGGCTTCGATAAGAAAGGCTTTTCCTCTAGAATCAGTGGAACCTATCAAGGAACTCAAGCCAGTGGCTATTCTTCTAATAAAGACTTCGATAGATTTATCCTAAACTTCTGGAGATGGGATCTTTCCCTAAAGCAAAGACTGTCCGACAACTGGAGTACTTTCCTCAATGTCAACAATCTTTCTAATCAACAGGATGTAGGATTTACGAGAACAGAAAATTTCCGAAATACAACAGAGACCTACGGTGTGACAGCTAATGTAGGTATTCAGTATAGAATTAAATAGAACACAATTATTAATTAAACTAAACACTTTTATAAAATGAAGCAATTCTACATTACTATTTTAAGTATGGCAATCATAGCTAGTGCTTTCTCACTGAGTGCACAGAGGGTTGTCAACATAGCCGCTAGTAGTGACCCTACTATGCCTACTGATATCTTTCCAGTAATAATGGGAGATACAACAGCTATGGGAGAACGTACGGACGCAAATACAGTTTATAAGCTAGAAAATGGAGCCGTATATATTACTACTGGCAGAATCGTCAATAAGCCTGATTGGGACCTGCAAATAGAAGCAGAAGACCTGAGCGATATTACTAATAAGCCAGTTATATCACGTATACCTAATGCAAGTGGAGAATTCCCAGACATTATGAGACCAGAAGGCAATGTGACTATTCGAAACATCTGGTTTGTTGTAGGTGAGAAAGGTCCACTAGAGCAGCACGATTGGGGTAAGATTAGGTATATGGGCGATGACACAAGAATCATTGCAGATCACTGTATCTTCGAAAAAGATAGAGGAGGTTTCTTCCAAATAAGAGGCAACAGAGTTAAGCTATACATCACTAACTGTGTTATGCGAAATGGTGGGAATAGAAGAATCCTACAAGGGAATGGTAGAGCAGTAGATGCACGTAATAGTAGTATGGATACGCTAGTGATGAGGAATTGTATTGCTTATAATTTGCAAGATAGATTCTTTAGAAGTCAAGGAGCTACAGAACCTCACAATTATATAGAGATAGATAATTGTACAGCTTTCAACACGGCTGGTCGTCACGGGTTTATCCAGTTGGGAAGAGTGCTAGAAGCTCATATAACGGATAACTTATTCATTGATCCTATTATGTTAGGCTCTAGTCCGTTCTATACCGATGAGCAGACACAACCGGACGGTGATCTACACAAAGTGATCACTTTGGATACATTGTATGATGCTACTTCATTGACTATATCCAATAATAACATTTTCTGGAATCAGGAAGTAATGGATTATTGGGCCTCAAATGATACAGTCAGTGCTCCTGGATTTTTATCTGATCTAGTGATGCAAAATCTTGGTGCTGCTGCTGCAGATGCTTACTTCTCTGAGCCACTAGAACTTAATAGTGTACCAGGAACTATATTAGAATATGTTTCTGATTTGTATGCCAATCCTGCTGCTGAGGATATGTTTGATTTTATCGTAGAGGACGAGCTACTCGCTGGTACTGCATTTGATTCTGGAAACCTGTTTGACTTTTCTACATTTGATCCTTGTTATGATCCGAATACGATGTCAGCTACTGCTTCTACAGGAGGTGGATCTGTAGGGGCTATAGCAGATTGTGCTAGTCTTACTAGTGTCGTAGATATTGATAACACCTTGTCTGCACAGGTTTATCCTAATCCGTCATTTGATGCATTCAATATCATATTCAATACAGAAAGAGTCAGTGATATAACGATGACCGTCTCTGACCTTAGTGGAAGGACTTTACTTAGGAAGGTAGATCAAAATCTATCTATAGGCCAACAACAATATGTCGTTAATACGAATGAACTAGGTGGAGCAGGAGTATACTTTCTTACCCTCCAGTCTGATCGTGGTATTATGACTCAAAAAATAATTGTGCAATAATTTTCATAGTTGATTTAAAACATCGAGGAAGGATAATAAACCTTCCTCGATTTGTTTTCCCTTAGTTGAAACTATCCTTTTTCATATTTTACTGCTAACTGATGAAGCAAGTTCTCTATACGATTGCCATAATGCTACTGCTTGGATGCAAGGTTACAAGCGATAGTAATACCCAAGTTGCTGCTACATCACTGCACAAGGTGGTTGCAGGGGACAAGCTGAACCAACTATCTAGCAAAGCCATCTCTGACTTAGATGCGATTGCCATCGACTCCACAGCTATCCCCAGGACGATAGAGAATGGCGTGATGAAGGGTACTCGATCTAAGAGTTGGACGAGTGGTTTTTATCCTGGACTACTCTGGCAACTGTACGGACATAGCCAAGACCAAGCCCTCCTGAAAGCAGCGCAACAATGGACTGCTTTTGTAGAAAAAGAGAAGTGGGATGGTGGGACCCACGATTTGGGTTTTAAGATCTACTGTCCTTATGGCAACGCTTACAAGCTCACTCAAGACGAATCATACAAGGATGTATTTGTAAGAGCTGCCAAGACCCTAAGTACTAGATATAATCCTAAGGTCAAGGCAATACGGTCTTGGGATCATCACGAGCACTTATGGAAATACCCAGTCATTATAGACAATATGATGAATCTAGAATTACTCTTTGAGGCATCACGATACACTGGTGACTCGACCTTTTATAAGATAGCGATTGATCACGCAAATACCACTCTCGATAATCACTTCAGAGCCGATAATAGTTCTTATCACGTTGTCGATTATAATCCTGATACTGGTGAAGTCGTCAAGAAAAATACCCATCAAGGTCTCGCTCACGAATCAGCGTGGAGTCGGGGACAAGCTTGGGGACTCTATGGCTACACAGTAGCCTACCGATACACAAAAGATAAATCCTACCTAGACCAAGCGATGCGCATAGCTGATTATATTTATCAGCATCCTAATATGCCCGCAGACTTTATTCCTTATTGGGATTATGATGCAAGTGGAGATGACCAGCCTCGCGATGTCTCTGCGGCAGCCATAGCAGCTTCTGCCTTGTTGGAGTTGCAAGAATATGTACCACAAAAGACGGATCAGTATATTGATTGGGCTCAGAGAACCCTTTCGAGTATAGGTTCTGAAAAATATAAATTGGATACACCGCCATTCTTCTTGCAGCACAGTACAGGTAGTGTACCCGGTGAGTTCGAAATAGATAGTCCTATTATCTATGCGGAATACTATTACGTAGAGGCTCTGCTCAAACTAAAAACTTTATTTCATTCCTAAAAAGAAATACCCTGCCTAGAATTATAAGCATACTATTATGCGCTTATCTACTTAGTAGTCTCTTGTTGTTACCTTCTTATATGTCGGGCCAGCAGATAGGTCCCGACGAGCTGGTCAGAACTGTAACCAACATTAATGATAGTTGGTCCTATTTGGAAGACAATACGGAAAGCCTGGAAGAGGCTATGTCGTTGCAGCGTTGGAAAAGCATCAGCCTTCCCCATACTTGGAATCAATGGGACGCCGTAGATAATACACCTGGCTACAGACGGGATGCAAGTTGGTACAAGCGATCATTGGTTGTTGAGGACTTGGATGCACGATTTGTGGTCTATTTTGAAGGTGCCAATATTACTTCTGAGATTTACTTAAATCAAGAAAAAATAGGCGAGCACATAGGTGGTTACGTTGGGTTTGAAATAGACCTTACTCCTTATATTCTTAAAGGACAAGAAAATACACTGGCCGTCAGAGTCAGCAATGCTTACAACCCTGATGTCATCCCGTCACAAAAAGCAGATTTTTTCATATACGGCGGTATTACTAGAGATGTATGGCTCAAAACCTTACCTCCTACACATATAGATAAGGTAAAAATAAAAACACCTAAAGTGTCCAGCGCTCTAGCGCAGACAGAACTAGATATAGCACTTAGAAATGTATCTTCATTAAAAGCGTATACACTGACCGCAACTCTAATCGAGAAAAATACGCAAGAAGTCGTGTCTGTAGATACCCTGAACGTACAAAATCAACAAGAAGCAAATAGTTGGCAATTAGCACCACTTCAGAATCCTCGGCTATGGTCACCCAATGATCCGCAGTTGTATGAAGTCGTTGTACGCTTGTGGGATGGAGGTCGCCTTGTGGATGAGCAGAAGGAGACTTTAGGATACCGATGGTTTTCCTTTGCAGAACACGGCGCATTTTATCTTAATGGAGAAAGACTGCTCTTGCGAGGTACACATCGTCACGAAGAGC
>CAKZVK010000135.1 GCA_937921825.1 uncultured Saprospiraceae bacterium | reverse complement strand
TAGTTTTCATGAATTTTTAGACCTAATATTCTTTGGAGTTTATTGACCACTCCTGTCATTCCTGACCCAGCAGAAATCAGTACATCATCTTTACTGGCGTTGACATGCTTCTTGATGATCTCTCTTGCTTCTTCATAGGCTAGAGTCATAGACGAGCCAGTCGTATTAGTCGTCGTATGGGTATTCGCTACATAGGGAGCTATCATATTAGTAAAGATATCTTCTATGGGTTGGTACATTCGACCACTAGCTATCCAGTCTGCATAGATGAGTTTCTTCTGTCCATAAGGAGTGGTAATCATTAAGTCCTGACCGATGACCTTAGAGCGGAAGTTGCTGAAGTAAGATTCTAAATCTTTGACTCCTTGGTAAGAGCTATCTGTGATACTAGACATTGACTAAATTTAAAATATCATTTACAAATTTGGTTGCAGCCACTTCTGAATCTGACTCCGCAATTATTCTTACAATTGGCTCTGTATTAGAACCTCTTACATGCACCCATCCATTCTCAAAATCGACCTTCACGCCATCTATCTCATTTAATTCTTCTTTAAGGTAAGCATTCTTTACCTTTTCTAAAATAGCAGCGACCTCTTCATTGCTGTCAGCTGTAATTTTTTCTTTGACAATATGATAAGTGGGGTATGAAGCTTTTAGTTCAGAGAGGGTCATCTCTTTATTGGCTAGGTGATTAAGCACCATGACTATACCTACAAGAGCATCTCTGCCATTGTGTAAGGCAGGATAGATTACCCCGCCATTACCTTCACCTCCTATGACGGCATCTATTTCTTTCATCTTGAGCACGACATTCACTTCTCCCACAGCTGAGGCCGCATAGGTCCCGCCATGTTTTCTAGTAATGTCTCTCAGGGCTCTTGTCGAGGAAAGATTGGAGACCGTATTACCGGGAGTTTGTTCTAAGACAAAATCAGCAGCAGCTACTATGGTATACTCTTCGCTAAACATACTGCCATCTTCACAGACAAAGACTAGACGATCTACATCTGGATCGACAGCGATACCCATATCTGCTCCAGATTCTTTGACTTTCTGAGCAAGGTCTTGGAGATTTCTAGGTACGGGCTCAGGATCATGAGCAAACTCTCCAGTTACTTCATGATTCAGCAGCTCATAGCTTACGCCTATTCTTTCTAATAGAGGGGGTAAAGAAATTGCTCCTGTAGAATTTATACAGTCTACCACGACCTTCATCTTCTTAGCAGCAATCTTATCTATGTCAAAGAGAGGCAATTCTAGGATCTTATCAATATGATAGTCTATGTACTTATCTGAAATGGTTAGTGTGCCTAGGCTATCAATATCACAGAATTCAATATTTCTATTTTCTGCATTAGTCAATATCGTCTGGCCTGCTGCGCTGGAGATAAATTCTCCTTTGTTATTAAGCAGTTTCAGTGCATTCCATTGCTTGGGATTATGACTGGCAGAGAATATAATACCACCACCAGCTTCTTCTGCAGTAACTGCCATCTCCACTGTAGGAGTCGTAGATAAACCTAAGTTTACCACATCTATACCCATACTCAGCAATGTATTTATAGCTAAGTCTGAGACTATAGGACCTGAAATTCTGCCATCTCGGCCTACGACCACTTTCTTGGGATGGCCATTATCTATAAGCCATTTTCCGTAGGCTGCAGTCATTTCTACCACATCTACAGGGGTCAAATTTTCACCTATGGCACCACCGATAGTGCCACGCATTCCAGAGATAGATTTTTTAATTGCCAAGGCTTATGTATTTGTCCCAAAACTATTAAAAAGGAATCCAATTAAGGTATATAAATTGTCTATTTTGCAGCATGTTAGAAAGTCTTTTGGCATTAGATGAAAATCTCTTTATTTGGGTGAATACCCATCTGTCAAATGCTTTTTTTGATATGATCCTCGTCCCGATTAGGCATAAGCTGTTTTGGGTGCCACTTTACCTCTTTCTCATCAGCTTTGTCATCCACAATTATCTGAGGAAATCATGGTTGGTTTTCTTGGGTATCATTATTACAATTACACTTTCCGACACCTTTTCAAGTAAAGTCATTAAGAAATCAGTCAAGCGGATAAGACCTTGTCATGTACTCAAGCTGAAAGCAGTAGAAAGAGTGCACTGCAGTAATGGATTTAGCTTTACTTCGTCTCATGCAACCAATCATTTTGCCATAGCGACCTTCTTCTTTCTACTTTTGGGCTTTGCCAAATGGAAGTATCTGCTGTTATTATGGGCAGCTGTAATAAGCTTTGCCCAGGTGTATGTAGGCGTCCACTATCCCATAGATGTATTCTGTGGTGGACTACTGGGGATAGCCATCGGCATGACTAGTTATCAGCTACTCAATAAATTAGATCAATATTTTTATAACTCCTCAATCAGTACAGCCTAGTGCAAATATTAGACGGCAAGAAACTTTCTATGACTCTCAAGGAAGAGATCAAGGAAGAAGTAGATTTTATAAAAGAACAAGGACATAGGGCCCCACATCTGTCAGCAGTTCTAGTAGGAAATAATCCTGCTAGTGAAGCCTACATGCGTAACAAAGTGAAATCTTGTAACATGGTTGGATTTAGTTCTGACCTTATCAGACGAGATGCAGATATCACTCAGGCAGAATTACTTCTGCTAGTAGATAAACTCAATAGTGATGACGGAGTAGATGGCTTCATAGTACAGCTACCACTCCCAGATCACATAGATGACGAAAAGGTACTACTAGCAATAGACCCATCAAAGGATGTCGATGGCTTTCATCCTTACAATTTTGGTTGTATGGCCCAAGGTATGGATTGCTTTCTTCCAGCCACTCCATATGGCATTATGCTCATGCTAGAACGATACGAGGTAGACACCTCTGGCAAAAACGTTGTAGTCATCGGTCGAAGCAATATCGTAGGCACACCATTAAGTATCCTACTCAGTAGAAAAAACAAGGTTGGGAATGCTACCGTAACCCTTGCGCATTCTAGAACACAGAACCTCAAAGAAATATGTCAAAGAGCTGATATCTTAATCTCTGCTCTAGGCAAACCATTCTTTGTTACCCACGACATGGTCAAAGAAGGCGCAGTCATTATAGACGTCGGTATCAATCGCATAGATGATCTATCAAGAAAATCAGGAAGTAGACTGGTGGGAGATGTCGACTTCGAAAAGGTGGCTCCTAAATCTTCGTTTATCACACCTGTACCAGGAGGTGTAGGGCCTATGACAGTAGCCTCGCTGATGATGAACACTTTGAAAGCATTCAGAAGAAAGTTTCCTTACGAATACGAACGTTAATGTCTTCATCTAAAAAGCTGGTCGTCAAGTTCTTTGATGACGAACAAAAGGAAATGATTATGGCTTGGGCAAGTATGCATGAGCCAGACGCCATGGTCGAACATTC
>CAKZVK010000134.1 GCA_937921825.1 uncultured Saprospiraceae bacterium | reverse complement strand
AGATAGTTTCATTTCTTACAACGTCCGCTGGCTTAGGCGTTACTGCTAAGATTAATACTTCATCAGCAGTACATCCATCATTCTCGATAGTGTATGTTCCTGCAGCTGATATTGTCTGTCCATCAAACTGTACTGACTCTCCTGAGCAGATAGTTTCATTTCTTACAACGTCCGCTGGCTTAGGCGTTACTGCTAAGATTAATACTTCATCTGCAGTACATCCATCATTCTCGATAGTGTACGTTCCTGCAGCTGATATTGTCTGTCCATCAAACTGTACTGACTCTCCTGAGCAGATAGTTTCATTTCTTACAACGTCCGCTGGCTTAGGCGTTACTGTCAGATTTAAAAATTCATCTGCAGTACATCCATCATTAAGAACTTCATAAGTTCCTGACGCAGCATATGTCTCACCATTCCAAGCGAAAGTCTCGCCTGAACAGATCGTCTCATTTACTACTATATCAGTTGGCTTAGGTGTTACTGTCAGATTTAAAAATTCATCTGCAGTACATCCATCATTAAGAACTTCATAAGTTCCTGACGCAGCATATGTCTCACCATTCCAAGCGAAAGTCTCACCTGAACAGATTGTCTCATTTACTACTATATCAGTTGGCTTAGGCGTTACTGTCAGATTTAAAAATTCATCTGCAGTACATCCATCATTAAGAACTTCATAAGTTCCTGACGCAGCATATGTCTCACCATTCCAAGCGAAAGTCTCACCTGAACAGATCGTCTCATTTACTACTATATCAGCTGGCTTAGGTATTACAGTCAAGTTCAATACTTCATTGTAATCACAGCCATTAGCATCTTGTTGTACAGAAGTATAAGTACCGCTAGCATTATAAGACTGGCCAAAGAATTCAAATGATTCTCCAGAACAGATCTCTTCATTAGTGATCACATCCTGAACTTCAACGAATACGTTTAAAACCAAGATCTCATTGTAATCACAGCCGTTATCATCTTGTAGTACTACAACATATTCTCCAGAAGCAGTGTAAGCTTGTCCTTGGAAGAAGTATTCTTCGCCTTCACAGATTTCTGCTTGGGTAACTACATCTGGTGCTTGATCGTACACAGTCAATCTAAGGATCTCATTGTAATCACAGCCGTTTGCATCTTGTAGAACTTCTACAAATTCTCCTGCTAGATTAAATGTCTGACCTTGCCAGAAATATTCATCACCTTGACAGATAGCTGCTTCAGTGATTACATCTGGTGCTTGTGGATAAACTACTAAGATCAAAATTTCTTCATAGTCACAACCATTTTCATCTACTTGTGTAGAACTATATTCTCCGGCAGTAGTATAAGTCTCACCAAAGTGATTGTAAGAATTACCTTCACAAATCGAAACTTCTGTAGTAATATCTACTGGTGAAGGTGAAGGCGCAATCTCTACGCTGCATTCAGTTACACAACCTAATTCATCAGTAGCTGTCACTGTATAAGTACCAGGAGCTAAGTCTGCAATTGCAGCTGTAGTCTCACCATTACTCCATACAAAAGTCACAGGGCCATTTCCTAGTGTAGTGGACACTTCTGCAGAACCGTTATCTAGTCCACATTCTGTATCTACACCAGCAATAGTACATTCCATATTACAAGGTACTAGACCAAAATCTACAGTCATGTCACCGTTTGCATCATCTGCACCACCCTTCTGATCAGCTTCACCAATTGGTTCAGAACCAGGCATAATTGTGATCGTAGGTGAAGAAATGAGTCCATCAGTGATTCCATCTCCATCTGTATCTTGTTGGATACCATTATCATCACCATCAGTCTGATCATCAGCCGTGTTAGTTGGCGTGGATGATACTGCTAGTGAAGCAGGAGGAATAAACTGTACGATGTAATCACCTGGTAACAAATTGTCAAATACATATGAGCCATTAGCATCAGTTGTAGTTTGCGCAATTAAATCACCAGTATTAGCATCTATTAGATCTAAATTTATGGTCTTACCTTTTTGTCCAGCCGTTTCTTCTCCTGGATCTTGGATTCCATTATTGTTATCATCAGAGAACACAGTAGATCCTATTGATCCTAAAGCCACTAGACCAAAGTCCACAGTCATATCACCATTATCATCATCTGCACTTCCCTTATTACCACCTTCACCAGGTTCATTGGTAGGTTCCGTACCAGCTTGTAATGAAATTACTGGTGAAGTAATAAGACCGTCTGTAAGTCCATCTGCGTTAGTATCCTGCTGGATACCATTATCATCGCTATCTACTTGATCATCATTAGTGTTAGTAGTCGTAGAAGATAGTGGTCTACTAGCTGGAGGCATAAATTCTATGATATAGTCTCCAGGTAATAGGTTATCAAATACGTAGCTACCATTACTATCTGTAGTTGTAGTAGCTATTACATTACCATTAGTATCTAATAGTGTCAGCTCTACGGTTTTACCCTTTGAGCCTATGTTAGCTTCTCCTGGGTCTTGAACTCCATTGTTGTTATCATCAGAGAACACAGTAGATCCTAAGCTATTCAACCTTACAAGACCGAAGTCAATGGTCATATCACCATTTTCATCTAGTGCATCATCTTTACCACCATTAGAAGCAACTTCATTAGTTGGTTCAGCACCTCCAGTTAAAGTAATAACTGGAGAAGTAATAACACCATCAGAAAGTCCATCACCATCGTTATCCTGCTGTAGACCATTATCGTCTCCATCAGTCTGATCATCACCTGTACTAGTAGGTGTAGAAGAAACAGGAGCAGAAGCTGGCGGCATAAATGATACGTAGTAATCACCTTCATCCAAGTCTTGGAATATATAGCTACCAGTAGCGCTAGTCTGAGTAGTTGCTACTAGTGCATCAGTAGTAGCATTATATAGCTCTATAGTTACTGATTTACCATCAATTTTCTCACCTAACAACTCCTCTCCAGCATCTTGCTGACCGTTGTTATTATCATCATACCATACTGTAGAACCGATGCTTACGCAAGGTCGTTGAGTTATAGATTGTTGCTCAGTAGTTTCGTTACCTGCACAATCTACAGCCGTCCAAGTTCTTGTTGTTGTAAATCCAGTAGCAGCAGAACCAGTTACTTCGTCAACAAAAGTTAACTCAGTTGTTCCTAGACAGTTGTCTTCTACTGTAGGCTCGCTAAATACTAACTCTTCTTTACATCCAACTTCAGAATCTGGTCCCACTCCTGAAATAACAGGTGCAGTAACATCCTCTACAGATATAGTCTGTAATACTTCTGTTGTATTTCCAGCACAGTCTGTTAATCTATATGTTCTAACGATATCCTGAGGACCACCATCACAAGTCAATGAAGTAATATCATCCTGTACAAACTCTATTGTAAGTTCACTAACTAGACTACAATTGTCTGCTGCATCAGCAACCACTGAAACATCTGGCGCAGGCATATCAGATTCGAAACATTCGATAGATATAGGCGCAGGTGCACTTGCTGTTGGCGCAGTAGTATCATTTACAGAGATAGTCTGAACTACTTCAGTACTGTTTCCAGCACAGTCAGTTATTCTGTATAGTCTCTCTAAGCTGAATCCACCGTTAGCATAGTCAGCACATTCTGCAGCTGTCATGCTATCGCTTACGTGTTCTACAACTAGATCTGCAGCTGCACTGCAGTTATCTGCTTCATCAGATATCACTGTTGCATCTGGTGCAGGTATCTCATCAAAGCACTCTACAGCTAGAGGTGCAGGAGTACTTGCAGTAGGTGCAGTGGTATCCTCTATAGTAATAAGTTGTGTAACCTCAGTTGCATTTCCTGCACAGTCTGTAATAGTATATGTTCTGGTGATAGTAAAATTACCATTAGCATAATCATCACAACTTGCAGAAGTCTTATCATCGCTAACAAACTCAACAACTAGGTCTGCAGCTGCAGAACAATTGTCAGACAAGCCTGGAATCAATGATGGATCTGCGGTCGGTACATCTTCGAAGCACTCTACTGTAACAGGTGCTAAATCATCAGCACTTGGAGCAGTAGTATCATCTACAGTAATCGTTTGAGTTACCTCAGTACTCTTTCCAGCACAGTCAGTAATTCTATAGATTCTGTCAAAGGTAAATCCTCCATTAGCATAATCTGCACATTGAGCAGCAGTCATACTATCACTTACATGCTCTACTGTCAGATCATCAGCCGATGCACAATCATCTGCTTCATCAGTAACAACAGTTACATCTGGCGCAGGCACATCGTCAAAACATTCTACTGTAATAGGAGCCGGATCGCTTGCTGTAGGATCTTCAAGATCTGTAACCGTTACAGTACAAGTCTCGCTGATATCATTACCACATTGATCTAGACCACTATAAGTTATTATTATAGAACCATCTGCACATCCTTCATAAGGAGTAGAAATAATTCCATCTATCGTACCATTGTTATTACATGCGCCAGTATATTGAGCTGGAGCTGGAGTATACCCTGGTACTTCTTGACATGTAATAGTAATATCTGGACAAACAATTGTTGCAGGTCCTGCACCTATTACTTCTACTACACAATCAGTATCTAGAGTAAATCCACATTCATCAGCACCAGCATATGTTACTATTATAGTACCATCTGCACATCCTGTGTAAGGAGTAGAAATAGTTCCAGATATAGAACCACCTTGACCGCAAGGCCCTGAATAATCTATATCAGCAGGAACGAAATTCTCTACCTCTTCGCATGTTATAGAAAGTACTGGACATTCTAGTGTTGGTGGTGTATTAGCTATGGTGATATTCAATTCACAACTCGCTTCTCTTCCACAGTCATCTGTAACAGTATATACGGAAGTATAAACATCTCCATTACAATTACCTGGAACCTCTGCAGGCTCTTCAACACTTACAGTAAATCCTAAGTCACAAGTCGTAGTTACTACTTCATCACCGATAACTGCATCTGCTATACATTCTACTGTAACGTCAGCAGGACAAGTAATAGTAGGTGCATCATTATTAATAGACCAACTCTGTACGCAAGACTCAGTTCTATCACATTCATCAGTTACTGTATAGGTAAGCTCATATACTGCTCCTGGACAATTGACATCTCCTTGTGTCAATACCGGCTCAGAAACTGTAAAGTCAGCATTCAACCCACAAGAGCTAGTAAATTCAGGAACACCAGGCACGATATCCTCTAAACATACAGCCTCAGCAGAAGCTGGACAAGAAATAGTTGGTCCAGTATTGAATAGTCTGAATGTTTGATCACATTCTGTACTTCTTCCACAAGCATCAGTAGCTGAGAAAGTGACAGCATATGTTGCATCAGCACAACCAGCGTTCCCTGACACTAGAACAGGATCTCCACTAGTCACATCTACAGGCTCTCCACATGCATCAGCAAGTGTAAGTGTTGCTAGATTCTCGAGTATATCAGACTCACAAGTAATTTGTGTTTCTGTAACAGGACATTCTAGTTCTACTAGAGAGTTTTCAATTGTAATTGTCTGAACACATTCTGCAGTAGTCTCACAGTTATCAGTAACTGTATATGTTACTTCATATGTAGTACCTGGGCAGTCTGCAGTTCCTCCACCAACTAATATAGGATCAGTACTAGTTGTACTAGCTATATCACAACAAGATGTTGCATCTAAAGTAGTCAACGGTACAAAATCATTAATACATTCTTCAACTATTGGATCAGGACATACTACGTCGATCTCACACTTCTGAAGTCCAAAGTCAATCGTAAAGTCACTGTTATTATCATCAGCTGCAGTATCTTTTCCAGATTCCCCTAAAGGCTCTGTCCCAGGTACAAGGCTAAATGTAGTAGAAGTAATAATACCATCTGTTACACCATCGCCATCAGCATCAGACTGAGATCCATTATCATCTCCGTCTACTCCATCATCTCCAGCAGCTCCTGTACTAGATATAGGTCTAGTGGAAGGTGGCATAAACTGAATATAGTAATCACCTGGCAATAGGTTATCAAAGACGTATCCACCAGTATTATTAGTAGTAGTTGTTGCTATCAGGTTTCCTGCAGCATCATATAATTCTAGATCTACATTCTTTCCTTTCTCTCCGATCGTCTGCTCGTCTGGATCTTTAACACCATTATCATTTAAGTCTGAGAAAATCTCAGAACCCACTGACATTAATGGTACTAGACCGAAGTCAATAGTCATATCACTATTATCATCTGCTCCACTTCCTTTTTGGTCAGGCTCTCCTGTAGGCTCTGAACCTGGGTCCAAAGTAATTACTGGTGATGTGATAGGACCATCCGTAAGACCATCTCCATCAGAATCACTCTGCTGTCCATTATCGTCTCCATCTACACCATCATCATTTGTGTTAGTTGTAGTAGAAGATACTGGTAATGAAGCAGGTGGCATGAATTCTACTATATAATCTCCTGGTAGAAGATTATCGAATACATAACTACCATTTGCATCTGTCTGTGTCGTTGCTATCAAGTTTCCATTTGTATCATATAGTTCTAAGGTAACTGTCTTACCCTTGTCTCCTATATTATCTTCTCCTGGATCTTGGATTCCATTGTTATTATCATCTGAGAATACTGTTGATCCTATTGCTCCTAATCTTACTAGACCAAAGTCAATAGTCATATCTCCATTGGAATCATCTCCAGAATCTTTATCACCATTCTTTCCTGGCTCTCCTACTGGCTCTGTGCCTGGAGATAAGGTAATTAGTGGTGATGTTATAAGTCCATCTGTAAGACCATCTCCATCTGTATCTTGTTGGATACCATTATCATCATCATCAGTCTGGTCATCTGCAGTGCTCGTAGGTCCAGATGATACTGGTGCTGAAGCAGGTGCCATGAATTGTACATAGTAATCTCCAGGTAATAAATTCTGGAATATGTATGATCCATTGGAATCTGTCTGCGTAGTCGCTATCAGGTTATCAGAAGAATCATACAGCTCTAAAGTAACTGTCTTACCTTCTGCTTTTGTTCCCAAAGACTCTTCATCAGAATCTCTCTGACCATCATTGTTATCATCATACCATACAGTAGATCCGATAGACATTAATGGTACTAGACCAAAGTCAATAGTCATATCACCACCTTCATCTGCTCCAGCATCTTTAGTTCCATTTGATCCTGGCTCATTAGTCGGCTCCTCTCCAAATTCAAGATTGAAGACTGGAGAAGTAATAACTCCATCAGTCAATCCATCACCATTGGTATCTTGCTGGCTACCATTATCATCTCCATCCGTCTGATCGTCAGCAGTATTAGTAGGTACAGAAGATACAGGCAATGACACAGGAGGCGTAAACTCAATGTAATAATCACCCGGAAGTAGATTATCGAAAATGTAAGATCCGTTAGAATCTGTCGTAGTTGTAGCTACTAAGTTTCCTGCAGAATCATAAAGTTCTAGATCAACAGTCTTACCCTTTGTACCTAGATCATCTTCTCCTGGATCTTGTTGTCCATTATTATTATCATCAGAGAATACGGTAGATCCTACAGACACTAGTCTCACTAGACCAAAGTCGATAGTCATATCTCCATTCTCATCTATAGCATCATCTTTCCCTCCGTTAGAAGAAGGCTCATTAGTTGGCTCATCTCCACCACTTAGAGTGATTACAGGAGAAGTAATTACACCATCAGTAAGTCCATCACCATCGGAATCAGACTGCTGTCCATTATCATCTCCATCTGTCTGATTATCACCTGCATTAGTAGGTGTAGAAGAAACAGGCGCAGAAGCTGGCGGCATGAACTGAACATAGTAATCACCTACATCCAAATCATTGAATATATAACTACCATTAGCAGAAGTTTCTGTAGTGGCTATTAATTCTCCAGCTGCAGTATATAGTTCCATAGTTACTGACTTACCAGCAGCTTTAGTTCCTAATAATTCTTCTCCTGGATCTTGGATTCCATTATTATTATCGTCATACCATACAGTAGACCCTATAGCCATACAAGGTCTTTCAGTAATAGATTGCTGAGCGGTAGTTGTATTACCAGCACAATCTGTTGCTGTCCAAGTTCTTGTAGTTACAAAACCAGTTCCTGGTGTTCCAGTAGTCTCATCTTCAAATGTTAACTCTGGAGTTCCAAGACAATTGTCTTCTGTTGTAGGTTCACTAAATATCAATTCTTCCTTACAAGCAACTTCGTAATCATCTTCTACACCTGAAATAGTTGGTGCAGTAAGATCTTCTACAGTAATCGTCTGGAAGACATCTGTTGAGTTTCCAGCACAATCTGTCACTCTATAAGTTCTTACTATATCTTGAGGACCTCCATCACAAGTTAATGTCGTAATGTCATCTTGAACAAACTCCACTGTTAGATCGGCGACATCACTGCATTCGTCAGCTTCATCTGCAACTACTGATACATCTGGAGCAGGCATATCTGCCTCAAAACATTCTATAGTTATAGGTGCAGGATCACTAGCTGTAGGAGGCGTCACGTCATCAACATTGATAACTTGAGTTACCTCTGAGCTATTACCAGCACAATCAGTAATTCTATAAATTCTCTCGAAGCTAAACCCTCCGTTTGCATAATCAGCACATTCTACTGACGTCTTACTATCACTGATATGCTCTACAGTCAACTCATTTGGAGCATCACAGTTATCTGCTTCATCTGTTATAATTGTCACATCTGGTGCAGGGACTTCATCCCAACAAGCTACATCGATAGGTGCAGGATCTGTTGCTCCTGGTGCTGTAGTATCATCTACATTTATTGTTTGAGTTACTTCTGTGAAGTTACCTGCACAGTCTGTTACTCTATATGTTCTTGTAAATGCAAAACCACCATTTGCATAATCTGCACACTGAGCCTCTGTCTTACTATCTCCCATGTGCTCTACTGTCAGCTCATTAGGTGACTCACAGTTATCTGCCTCATCTGTAACTACTGTTACATCTGGTGCAGGGACATCTTCCCAGCACTCTACTGTTACAGGAGCTGGATCACTAGCTGTAGGGTTAGTTGTATCATCTACAGTTATTGTTTGAGTTACTTCTGTGAAGTTGCCTGCACAGTCTGTTACTCTATATGTTCTTGTGATTGTAAATCCA